>JBGVCY010000030.1:0-4681 GCA_045119135.1 Eubacteriales bacterium
AGGTGCTGGACGGCGAGCAGAACAAATCCTTCCGCGACCATTTCGTAGAGGTTCCCTTTGACCTTTCCGATTGTCTGTTTATCGCCACTGCCAACACGCTTGACAGCATTCCGAGACCTCTCATTGACCGTATGGAGATCATTGAGCTCTCGACCTATACCAAAAACGAAAAGATGAGCATTGCCGCACATCACCTGATCGGCAAGCAGCTGCGCCGCCACGGTCTTGACCGCCGCGCCCTGCGCATTACCGAGGATGCTGTGACCTCGATCATTGAGGATTACACCCGTGAGGCAGGCGTGCGCAATCTGGAGCGCCGCATTGCCGACATCTGCCGCAAGGCGGCACGCCGCGTGGCGGAGGGCGAAACCAAGCGCATTACGGTAACCGCCAAGAATCTGCCCGATTTCCTTGGCCCGCAGAAGCGGTTTCGCGATCGCATCGGCGAGCGCGATCTTTGCGGCGTGGTAAACGGCCTTGCCTATACCGAGGCGGGGGGCGACCTGTTGAAGGTCGAAGCCATCGTCATGCCCGGCGAGGGCAAGGTAGAGCTGACCGGCTCGCTTGGTGACGTGATGAAGGAATCGGCACGCATTGCCGTCAGCTACATCCGTGCACACGCTGCCGAGTTCGGCATTCCCACCGACTTCCATAAGCAATACGATATTCACATCCACTTCCCCGAGGGTGCAGTTCCCAAGGACGGTCCCTCTGCGGGCGCCGCTATGGTAACGGCGCTGGTCAGCGCCCTTTCGGGTGCCACCGTTCGCCGTGATATTGCCATGACCGGCGAGGTCACACTGACGGGCGACGTACTACCCATCGGCGGTTTGAAGGAAAAGACGATGGCTGCTGCCGCCGCAGGTGTGAAGACCGTGATCATTCCCGCCGACAATATGCGTGACCTGCCCGAGCTAGACCAGGGTGCGCTTGCCGTGCTTGACATCAAGCCCTGCCGCACGCTTTCTGAGGTGCTGGCACTGGCGCTGACCCACGGCATTCCGCAATCAACACCGATGCCCATTACGGGCGCGATGCTGCGTCCCGTTGAGCAAACGCTTGGCGCACAAGGAGGCAATCATGGCATTTGATGCAAATCTGCAAAACACCAAGCTCGCCCTCTCGGCGGGTGACATTCGCCAATTTCCCGCAAAGCCCGTGCCGCAGATTGCCCTTTCGGGTCGCTCGAACGTAGGCAAAAGCTCGCTCATTAACACTCTGCTTGGCCGTCGGTCACTGGCACGTGTGAGCAGTGCGCCCGGCAAGACCATTACCGTTAATTTTTACGATGTCGACGGCAAGCTGTTTCTGGTTGACCTGCCCGGCTATGGATTTGCCAAGCGCCCCATTGCCGAGAAGGAAAAGTGGTCGGCGCTGACCGACGGCTCTTTCACCAAGAACCGCAACATTGACCGCCTGTGCTTGGTGTTGCAGCTGATCGATCTGAAGGTGGGACCCACCGCAGACGACGTGATGATGCTGGAATATCTGACGGCGGCAGAGTTACCCTTTGCGGTGATCGCCACCAAAACCGACAAGCTGAACAAAACGGGACGCGAGGCGGCACTCCGGTCGCTCGCCACACATCCCGCCATTCCCGAAGGCACGCCCATCATCCCCTTTTCTGCCGAAACGAAAGAAGGCAAGGACGAGCTTTGGAAACTGATTCGAAATGCCGCATCCCACTGACATCACCAGAGTGATCGTGATCCGTCACGGCTTCAGCGTAAACAACGCCTCGCGCCGTCACACGGGGCAATCCGATGCGCCCCTTTCGGCGCTTGGATACGAGCAAGCCAAGCGCGTTGCCGATTACCTTGTGGCAAACGAGCAGATCGACGCCATTTACGCAAGCGATCTTTCGCGCGCGGTGGATACCGTAAAGCCCACGGCAGACCGCCTGGGGCTTGACGTGATAACTGACCCCGCCCTGCGCGAAACCGATGTGGGCGAATGGACGGGTATGATCTACGAAGAGGCAACAGCGCTTTATCCCGATATTTACGCCCGCCGCAAAACCGATCCCACCTGCCGCCCTCCCGGCGGCGAATCCAATACCGAGGTGTTTGACCGCGTTTCGGCGGCGCTTGCGCGTCTTTTGAAGCAGCACGCGGGCGGCTGCTTTGTGATTGCCACCCACGCCTTTCCCGCCCGCATCATCGAGGCGATTTCGGCAGGTCACACGGTCTATGAGATTCGCGAGCATCGCGTGGCACCCAACGCATCGATCCGCATTTATACCTATCAGAACGGTGTGCTTCGCCCTGAGGGCGATCCCATCGTTTCCCATCTGGAATCCCCTGGGGTCACCCTGCCAAACGACTTGGTCTGACCCGTGAAAGGAAGTACTATGATCCTTCATCCCCATTTTGACACAAACGAGCAAGGTCATCTGACCGTCGGCGGTGTTGACACCGTCGAGCTTGCCCGCACCTACGGCACGCCCGCTTATATCCTTGACGAGGATGTGATCCGCGCCAACTGCCGCACCTATCTCTTGGCTGCGCGCACCCATTTCGGTGCCGATGCACTGCCGCTGTATGCCTCGAAGGCGCTTTGCTTTACGGGCATTTATCGCCTTGTGGCTGAAGAAGGCCTTGGCGTTGACTGCGTTTCGGGCGGCGAGCTGTATACCGCCGCGCACGCGGGCTTTCCTGCCGAGCGCATCTATTTCCACGGCAATAACAAGACCGATGCCGATCTTGTGCAAGCCCTTGATATGGGCGTTGGCACGATCGTGGTGGATAACACCGAGGAGCTGATCGCGCTGGATACGCTTGCGCGCGAGCGCGGCAAGGTACAGAAGATCCTGCTGCGCATCACCCCCGGCATCGATCCCCACACCCACCGCGCCGTGGTCACGGGCAATATCGATTCCAAATTCGGCAGTGCCATTGCCACGGGGCAGGCGCTTGCCATTACCCGTCACGCCCTCTCGCTTTCGGGTGTTTCGCTGGCGGGCTTCCACTGCCACATCGGCTCGCAGATCTTTGATATCGATCCCTTCCGCGATGCCGCAGGCATTATGCTTGCCTTTATCGCCGACGTAAAGCGCGAAACCGGCTTTGAAGCCGCAGAGCTGAATCTTGGCGGTGGGCTTGGCGTGCGCTATATTGAGGAAGACCCCTCGATCGATTACGCCGCGTGCATTGCCGACATTGCCGCGATCGTGCGCAAAGGCGCCGAGCAGAACGGTGTCAGAATGCCCCGCGTGATCCTGGAGCCCGGTCGCTCGCTGGTGGCGGCGGCAGGTGTGACCCTGTATACCGTTGGCTCGGTCAAGAACATTCCCGGCTTCAAAACCTACATTTCGGTGGATGGCGGTATGCCCGACAACCCCCGTTACGCCCTGTATCAGTCGCAGTACACGGCGCTGATCGCCAACCGCGCAAACGCCCCCCGCGACCTTGTTGCCACCCTTGCGGGACGTTGCTGTGAATCGGGGGAGCTTTTGGGTGTGTATATGAAGATCCAGGCCGCCGCGCGCGGCGACATTCTTGCCGTGCTTTGCACGGGTGCTTACAACTACGCTATGGCATCCAACTACAACCGTCTGCCCCGCGCTCCCATCGTGATGGTGGCAAACGGCAAGGCGCGCCTTGCTGTGGCACGCGAAAGCTTTGCTGACCTCGTTCGTAATGATCTGCTGAACTAAAGGAAGAAAACAAATCGATGTTTCGTTATATGCTTGGTGGCGGCAGCATGCAGTCGTATCTCATCAGCATGCTGCTGGCGCTTCCCGTCGTCCTGCTGGCGCTCTCTCTTCACGAGGCGGCGCACGGCATTGCCGCTTACAAATTAGGCGACCCCACCGCACGCAATCTCGGGCGCATTACCCTGAATCCGTTGAAGCACCTGGACCCGTTTGGCTTTCTCTCGATGCTGCTGGTCGGCTTCGGTTGGGCAAATCCCGTTCCCGTGAACGCGCGCAACTTCAAAAAGCCCCGCCGCGATATGGCACTGACGGCGCTGGCAGGTCCTGTTTCCAACCTGCTGTTGTCCTTCGTTTTTCTGCTGCTGCTCCGCTTTGTCGGCTTTGGCTGGCTGTGGAACCTTTCCTATCCCAGCGAAATGGCGGCAAAAATGGCGTATTTCTTTGTACTGTTTCTCTATTACGGCGTACAGCTGAACATCACGCTGGCGGTGTTCAATCTGTTGCCCATACCGCCTCTTGACGGCTCGCGGATCCTGTTTATCCTACTGCCGCCGCGGCTGTATTATAAGATCATGCCCTATCAGCGACAAATCACCCTTGTGGTGCTTCTTCTGCTTTTGCTTGGTCCTCTTTCGTGGGGCATCCAGGCGCTCAGCTCGTTGATCCTGCGCGGTATGTTTGCGCTGGTGGGTATGTCGGGATTCTTAATTTGAGGTATTTTTATGGAGAGTATGACTTATAAGCTGACCGATTTTGAAGGTCCCCTTGATCTGCTTCTCGCGCTGATCGAAAAAAACAAACTGAATATTCTCGATATCCCGATCGCCCTCATTTGTGATCAGTATCTTGAGTTTCTTGCCGAGGCAAAGGCGATGGATATGGATATCGCCACCGAATTTTTGCATATGGCAAGTCAGCTGATGGTGTGGAAAAGCGAGATGCTTCTCCCCCACGAGGAGGAGGGCGAAAAGCCCCCGCGCTTTGACCTTTCGGATATCCTGATTCGCCACCAGCACGCCAAGGAAG
>JBGVCY010000031.1:0-11446 GCA_045119135.1 Eubacteriales bacterium
CGCCGCCTTCGAACAGCGCCGCAAAACCCTGCCAAACGCCCTTTCCGCGGGCTTTCCCGAGCTTTCAAAGGAAGCGTGCGTCGAGCTGGTCACTGCCGCAGGACACCGCCCCGATATTCGCGGCGAGCGCCTTGACGTAGCAGAATTTGTGGCGCTTTCCGATCGGATCGCCGAGCGACTTGGACAATAAGAAAAAGCCGAAGACAACCGTCTTCGGCTTTTTCTTTACAGCAGGATGCAAATCAGACCGTTGCTGCCCTCGTTGATGATGCGCTCCAGCGTTTCGGAAAGCTTGCGACGTGCCTCATCGGGCATATGCTCAAGCTTTTGGTGCAGCCCTTCGTTGACCAGCTCATAAAGACTTTTTCCAAACATATTCGATTCCCACAGGCGCTTCGGATCGCTTTCAAATTCGGCAAGAATGTTGCGCACAAATTCCTCGGATTGCTGCTCGGTGCCAACAATCGGATTGATCTCGGTACGGATATCGGCGCGAATCATATGGATCGACTGTGCCGCCGCCGACAGCCGCACACCATAGCCGCCCGATTGCTTGACAATCGTCGGCTTTTCCAGGCGCAGGTCCTCCACATCGGGCATCACGATGCCATAGCCGTTCGCATCCGCCATCTCCAGCGCCTCTGCCACGCGGGCATATTTGTCGCGCACCTCGGCAAGCTCGCGCACCAGCGAAAACAGCGTAGCATCATCACGGATTTCCTGCCCCGCAAGCTCGGACAGCACGTCATAATAAAGCTCCTTCGACAGCGAAAGTGACAGATGCACGCGACCGTTGCCCATATCCATCCGATCGATTTCTACCCCACTGACGGCATCAACTTCGTCCAGCGCGGAAAACGCCGCCTGCACCTCGCCCATACGGCGCACACTGCCCGCGATACGGCAGATGGCATTCGACAACTGCTCGCGCACGGGATGTGTGGCATCCAGCACCCGCCACCAGGCGGGCAAGTCGATCCCAACACCCGTTACGGGGAATTCGCCAAGGATCATTGACAGAATACCGCCGATATCCTCGGCGGTCAGTGAAATACAGCTGACAAGCGCCACGGGCACACCGTATTTCTCCTCTAATTCACCTGCAAGCGCCACCGATTCGGCACGTGCGGGATCGGCAGAATTCAGCACCACGGCGAAGGGCTTTCCCATAGCCTTCAATTCCTTTACAAGGCGCTCCTCTGCCTCGACATAAGAGGCACGCGGGATCTCGCCCACCGTGCCATCGGAGGTGACCAGCATACCAATGGTAGCGTGCTCGCCGATCACCTTGCGCGTTCCGTATTCGGCGGCATCGGCAAAGGGCATCGGCTCCTCCTGCCACGGGGTATGTACCATACGCGCCGCGCCGTTCTCCTCTCCCCCCATTGCCTCGGGGATCATATACCCCACGCAATCGATCATCTTCACGCGCATCCCTGCGCCGCCTTCCAGCTCCAGCGAAATGGCGCGTTCGGGCACGAATTTCGGCTCGGTGGTCATCACAGTCAGCCCCTGTGCGCTCTGCGGCATTTCGTCGCGGGCGCGCTCGCGCTCGCTTTCCTCTTTGATACGGGGCAACACCAGCTCCTGCATAAAGCGCGTGATAAAGGTAGACTTGCCGCTTCGCACGGGTCCCACCACGCCAATATAGATATCACCGCCTGTTCTGCTGGCAATATCCTCATAAATCGATCGTTTTGCCATAAACATACCCTCCGCTTTTCTGTATCGCTACAGTGTATGTATCAGAAACGGTGAATATGACAAAAGCACCCGTGTGCCATGGCGCACGGGTGCTTTTTGATTTATCTGCGGATGCGAATAAGACTGCTAACACCCTCGGCAAGGGCGGCAAGCAAGGCATCGATATCCTCGTTGGTATTCTGCGCACAAAGGCTGATGCGAATCGTGGTATCCGCCTCGGCGGCGGGAAGTCCGAAGCCAAGCAGTGCAGCGCTTGGGTGCGCGGCGTGTGACGAGCAGGCGGAGCCGCTTGATACGTAGATGCCGCGCGCTGATAGGAAATGCAGCATCGTCTCGCTTTTGATCGAAGGCAGTGTCAAGCTGACGATGTGCGGCGCGCGCTCGGCGGGCAGATTGACACGGATCTCGCTGTCCGCAAGCCCCGCGATCAGACGGTCGGAAAGCGATTTCATGTGCCCGAAGGATGTGGCAAAGGATGCGCTTCCCTCTCGGCAGGCGGCGGCAAAGCCCGCAATGCCCACAAGATTTTCCGTGCCCGAACGAAGTCCGTATTCCTGTCCACCGCCCCCGTACACGGCGGCGATACGCTTGGATTTTAACAGATGGAGGGCAACAAAAAGCGCACCCACGCCCTTGGGGCCGTGGATCTTATGACTGCTGACGGTAACCAGGTCGGCACCGAGCGACTTAACAGTCATCGGCACCTTCAGAAATCCTTGCACGGCATCTGCGTGACAAACGCAATCGCGGTTAGCGGCGTGTGCGGCGGCAAACACCTCACGCAACGGGTATTTGGCGCCCGTTTCGTTATTGACCAGCATCATCGAAACCATAAAGAGGTCGGGGGTACAGTTGGCAAGCACCGTTTTCATATCAAGCGCGCCGCCCACAGTGGGCACGCGCACCACGCGAAAGCCCTCGCGCTCCAGCAGTTCAAGATTGCGGGCAACCGAGGGATGCTCGGAATCGGTGGTCAGGATTACGGGCGTTCCGCGCCGCGCCTTGGCGTGTGCCACGCCAAGGGTGGCAAGGGCATTTGCCTCACTGCCCGAGGCGGTGAAGATGAGCTGTCCGTCGGCAAGATGGCGCTCGCCAAGCGCCTCGCCCACCGCCTCGCGCGAAGCGCGCAAAAGTGCGGCAGCACGCTGTCCCCTTTCGTGCAGGGACGAGGGATTGCCGTAATTTTCCATTGCCGCCAGCATTGCCTCGCGTGCGGCATCCGAAAGCGCTGTGGTAGCGCTGTTATCCAAATAGATCTCTTTCATAACTCAACGGAAACGGAACTCGGCGCGAATGCTCTCTACGCTTTCCAGATGCTCGGCGTATTTTTCGGAAGTGGCGGTATAAGTAAGGGTATAGATCATCATATCGCTGGCGGCGGTGATGACCTGCATCGATTCGTAGGTGACACCGTCCAGCACATAGGTAAAGACGTATTGCTTGGCATCCTTGCCGCCAAGGGTGGTATCCTTGCACGATTCCTCGATCACGGTAAAGCTTTGCAGCACGCCGCCGTCACGGTAAGAGGGCAAACAAACGGTCTCCCAATACTGTGCGGCGCTCATTGCCGTCTCGGGGAAATAGGTGGTAACAGTTACGTTAGAGGCATCACTGTTCGATACCCGCGCGCCCGATACGCCGCTGTCGGTCTGAGCAAGCCAGGAAGCGGGCACGTAAAGATTAAAAAGTGCATTTTCAGTGGAAACATTCTGCATACCCTCGGGGGTGCCATCGCCATCCGAGCAGGCAACCAGCGTGCAGGCAAGCACCAGGATCAGCAATACGGAAAGAAGCTTTTTCATTGTTTTATTCCTTTCAACTTTCATTTCACGCAGCGCAGTACCTCGGCAGCCGCCGAAAGCACGCCGATGCGTCCGCTTTCAAAAGTAAGTCCGCCCTGGAAAAAGGCGGTATAGGGGGGCTTTAGGGGACCGTCGGCAGACAGCTCGATCGAGGCGCCCTGTACAAAGGTGCCTGCCGCCATAATGACCTCGTCCTGATAGCCGGGCATTGCCCAAGGCTCGGGGGTGACGTAGGCATCAACGGGAGAACCTGCCTGAATGCCGCGGCAGAAGGCGCAAAGCCCCTCGGCAGAGCCCGTGATCACGCTCTGAATGATATCCGAGTGCTGCTCCTCGGGCGCGGGCTCGACGGCAAAGCCGAGCGCGCGGAAGATGTATGCCGCAAAATGCGCGGTCTTGAGTGCTTCTGCAACCGTGTGAGGCGCATAGAAAAGCCCGCGGAACATCTCTTTGTTGTGTCCCAGCGTAGCGCCCACCTCAAGCCCGATGCCGGGTGAGGTCAGGCGATAGGAAGCCAGCTCAACGGCACGCGCCGTGCCTGCCAGATAGCCGCCCGATTCTGCCATACCGCCGCCGGGGTTTTTGATCAGCGATCCGATGATCAGATCCGCACCCACAGCCGAGGGCTCGCGGGTCTCGGTAAATTCGCCGTAGCATTTATCCACCACCACAAAGCAGTCGGGGCGGATCGATTTGACAAGGCGCACCGCCTCGCCAATCTCGTCAACCGTCAGCGTGCGGCGGTTGAGATAGCCCTTCGAGCGTTGGATAAAGCAGACCTTGACCCGCGCGCCGTCCTCTGCCCTCAGCGCCGCCGCAATGGCATCAGGGTCAAGCGTTTTGCCATCCTTCAGGTCGATCTGTCGGTATTCCATACCGTAATCGGCAAGCGAGCGGTTCCCCGCCTCACCTGCGATGCCGATGACCTCTTCCAGCGTGTCATAGGGCTTGCCCGCGATCGACAGCAGAATATCGTTCGGGCGCAGAAGCCCGAAAAGACCGATGGTCAGTGCATGCGTGCCGTTGACGATGCTGTGGCGGGCAAACGCCGCCTCGGCACCCATGACATCGGCAAAAATGCGGTCCAGCACCTCGCGGCCGCGATCGTCATAGCCATAGCCGCTGGTGGGCGCAAAGCAGGCGGCATCCACGCGATGCTCGGCAAACGCCGCCATCACGCGCGCAGTGTTCTCTCTTGCCACCCTTGCGATATGCGCAAATTGAGGGGCAAGTGCCGCCTCTGCCTCGTCCCCTAAGCGCAGCAATTCCTCTGAAAAATTCATTCTTTCTTTCCTCCAAGATAAGCAACCGTCAAGGAAACGATTGCCTTGATATCAGCAAGATCTGCCATTTCAACGCCCGAATGGATATAACGGCACGGGATCGAAAGCGCACCTGCGCGACAGCCTGCACCTGCCATTTGCACGGCAGAGGTGTCGGTACCGCCATAGGTCAAAATTTCAGTCTGCACGGGGATGCCGTTGTTCTTCGCGGTATCCAGCAGCTCGTCCACAAGACCCTGATGGCAGATCACCGATTTATCCTTGATCTTCACAGCCGCGCCGCCGCCGAGCTTGACTGCCATCGGGGTAGCGCCCGGCACGTCGCCCGTGCCCGTTACATCGATATTGATCGCCACGTCGGGTGCAATGCCGAAGGCGGCAGGGCGCGCGCCGCGACAGCCGACCTCCTCCTGCACCGAGAACACGTAATAGATATCGCCCTTCGGCGCAGTCATCCTACGTGCAATCTCGACAAGGCAGGCGCATCCCGCACGGTTATCCAGCGGTCTGCCCGCCACGCGGTCGCCCGCAAGGCGTGTGATCTCTGCCCTTGCGGCACAGCAATCGCCAATGGCGACGTGGCGCTCAGCCTCCTCACGGGTGGCGGCGCCGATATCGACATAGCACTTTTCGCATTTCAGCCCGTCCTTGGGCGACTGTCCCGCATCGGGCACAAAAACGCCGACAGCCCCGTTTTCAAACACCACCTTGCCGTATGCGGCGGCGGTCAGCGAAATACCGCCGATGGGAGCTACACGCAGGTAACCGTTCTCCTCGATAAAGGTAACGATAAAGCCGATCTCGTCCATATGCGCCACCAGCATCACGCGCTCGGCGGCGGAGTCACTTCCCTTCTTGTGGCAGATAAGGTTGCCAAGAGCATCGGTCGAAAGCTCGTCCACAAGGGGCAACATCAGATCGGTGATTGTCCCACGAATGCCTCCCTCTCGTCCCGAGACAGAGGGGGTAGGGGCAATCAGCTTTTCAAGAGTTTCAAGCATCATAAGGGATTTCCTTCCTTTTCGGTGAGGATAGCGATGACAAGAGCCTTCATCGCTTCAAAATCGTGCGCCGAAGCCAGCGATACGGGCGCGTGCAGATAACGCGTGGGGGCAGAGAGTGCCAAACAGCGCACGCCAACACCGCTTTTGTGAATGTGACCCGCATCGTTACCGCCCGAAACATAGCGCTTGACCTGCACGGGGATATCCTTCTTTTTGGCGGTGGCAAGCGCAAAATCGACCAGTGTGCGGTCGTAAATGGTGGAGCGATCCAACAGCGACAGTACGCCGCCACCGCCCACCTCTGCCACGCGGAAGGCAGGCTCGACCTCGGCAAGGTCTGCGATCGCTGTGGTTTCGATGACGATCGCGGCATCGGGCTTGATGCGGTTTGCCGTAACCTCGGCGCCCGATTTGCCGATCTCCTCACGCGCGGTGAAGCAAAACCACAAATCAAGCGGCAGCTTCTGATCGGCAACCGCGCGCAATACCTCGATGAGCACCGCACATCCAAGGCGGTCGTCAAGTGCCTTACACGCCATCAGCGTGTTGTTCTTTCCCAGTGTGAGAAAGGGGGTATCAAAGGTGCCAAAATCGCCGCGCGACAGCAGCTTTTCGGTCTCCTCGCGGCTGTTCGTGCCGATATCGATATACAGATCCTCAATTTTGGGTAGCTTTTTACGCTCGTCGGCGCTTTGCACGTGAATACCGCGCGCGGCGATCACGCCGCTCACGCGGCGGGTCTCGTCGCCAAGACTCACGCGTCTGCCGCAAAGCACGGCGGCATCGATACCGCCAAGCGTTGCGAAACGCAGATAACCGTCGTCCTCAATCTCGGTGATCATGAAGCCGACCTCGTCGGTATGTGCCGAAAGCATCACGCGGGGTGCGCCCTCAGCGCCCTTCAGGTGGGCGACAAGGTTGCCCATACGGTCACGGGAAAGCGCCGCGCCGCTATCGGCAAGCTCTGCTTCGATCAGATCGGCAACCTCGCCCTCGCAAGAGGTGGGACCAAATGCAAGCGCTAATTTCTTGATCAGTTCGATTCCCTTTAGCATGCAAACACCTCCGCAATTTCTTGGTTGCACACGAATGCGCGCACAAGGGCGGCAAGCTGCTTGGCATCCTCAAGGTCGATCATTTCCACATAGGTGTGCATGGCGCGAAGCGGAAGCCCCACATCAACCACAGGGATACCCGCGCCGACCAGATGCAGTGACGTGGTATCGGTGCCCGTGCTGACAGCATCCACACAGCGCTGCCACGGAATCTTCTTTTCATCGCACAGCTTCTCGGTCATCACCGTCAGCGTGCGGTCGATGATGGCACTGCGCGCAATCGAGGGACCCTTGCCAAGCTCAACGCTTTCGGTCTTCTTGGTGCCGGGTGCGCGCCCGATATTGACGTCAATGACCATTGCATAATCGGGGCATACCGAAAAGCCGCCGACGGCGGTGCCGCCGATGCGGTCTGTTTCCTCGTGCACGGCAAAAACCAGATACACATCCCCCGCCAACGCCTCGCGCGGCGTGTTCAACAGCGCCCACGCCGCCGTGGCACAGCACGCCTTATTGTCCAGCGCCTTGCCCACAAGACGATCGTTTTGCAAATAGGTATAGTGCGGTGCAAACCCCACGGGGGTGCCCACACGCACGATTTCTGCAAGCTCTTCCTTGGGATAGCCCGTATCGATCAATAGCTTCGAAACGGGAGTCAGCTCCTTTTCATCGGAAAGGTGCGCCAAGTGGGGCGGCACCGAGGCGATCACGCCGTCCAGCACCTGTTTGCCATAGATCTTTACCTCTGCCGAGGGCAGTGTGCGGGCATCAAGACCGCCCACCGATTCCACACGCAAAAAGCCGCCGTCCAGCACCTCGGTCACAAGCATACCGATCTCGTCAAAATGGGTATCGATCAGAATGCGCGGAGCATTTTCCCGCCCGCAGCGGCGCACGAAAATGCGGTTCCCCACCGCATCGGTCGTATCCTCGTCAAAGCCCACCATCAGGGCGGTCAGGGCATCGGCATCGTAATGTTCATAGCCCGTGATGCTCATCAAGCCCGCCATTTGGGGGATCCATTCCTTCAGTTCCAACGTTTTCTTCCCTTTCCGCAAGCTCCCTTACCAAATGGCAAAAGACCCTGCCTCTTTCTTCAAAATCACGAAATTCACCAAACGCCGTGCACCCCGGTGACAACAGTACCGTGTCGCCGACCTTTGCCGTCGATGCGGCGGCAAAAAAGGCATCGGCAAAGCGCGGGTACACCGACACGGGCACGCGCTCCGACACGGCGCGCGCGATCTCATCGCGCGTGTTTCCATAAGCAAACACGGCGCTTGCGTGGCGCGACAGCGCATCACCGAGAGGCTGGAGCGAGATACCCTTTCCCCTGCCGCCCACGATCACCAAGGGGTTGCCGCCAAGCGCCGCCAGCGCCGCCGCGGTACGGGTGGGCGAGGTATCGATCGAGCTGTTATAGTAGCGCACGCCGCGCACGGTATCCACGTATTGCAGGCGGTGCGCCACGCCGCGAAAGTCGCGCGCCGCACGCGCGATAGCATCCTGCGGCACGATGCCCCACACGGCACAAACCGCCGCCGCCAGATTTTCGATATTATGTTGCCCAGCAAGGTGAAAATCTTGCAAGGACAGCACAAATTCCTCGCCGGTCGCGCTTCGCATCCAAATGGCACCATCGCGGGCAAAGCAAACGGTATCCCCCACACGCAGACGAGGCATAATGCTGTCATCCCGCGCGAAAAAGGCGGTCGGCGGAAAGGTTGCGGGATCAAAACCGACCGTATCGGCACAAGCCACGTTCAGCACGGCGCGCGATGCGCCGTCAAGAATACGGCGTTTCGCGCCAATATACTCAGCAAGATCGGTGTGCCAATCCAGGTGATTGGGCGTGATATTGGTGATCACGGCAATCTCGGGCGAACGCTCCGCCCCCATCAGCTGAAAGCTCGACAGCTCCAGCACGGCGAAATCATCCTTTTGCGTGTCATCCACGCGAGGTAGCAGTGGCGTGCCGTTGTTACCGCCAAGCAGTGTGCGCTTCCCTGCCGCCGTCAGCATTGCCGCGATCAGCGACGAGGTCGTGGTCTTTCCGTCACTGCCCGTCACGCCCACGGTGTGGGCGGCAGTCAGTGTCAAAAACAGCTGTGTTTCATCGGTCACACGCCCCTGCGAGGCACCAAGCGGCGGAATATCGGGGCGGATAACGGGAGATCTGACGATCAGCCCCTCAGAAAAGCTGCTCGGAAAGTCGCCTGCCGCAAAGCGAACGCCTGCGGTGCGATAAGCATCGAGCGCCTTTTCCTCGGGCAGCTCACGTGCGTACACGGTGATGCGCGCCCCGCGCGTAAGAAAAAAATCGACGGCGGCACGCCCCGCGCGACCGAAGCCAAGCACGGCGACCCTGCCACCTGACAGCTGTTCAAAAGCACTGTTTTTCATATGCGGACACCTCTTATATATAAGCATCCATATTATATTATAACGATTTCGGTGCGCGCGTGCAAGAGGAACGCGGAAAATTTCTCTTTTGTTCAAAAAAATGTTGGCGGGACTTTACAAAATCCACAAGATATGGTATAATAAAGGGGTATAGTAACACAAAATGGACGATAAAAGGGAGGTTGCCTGATGGCGACAAAAAACACAGGAAAAGGATACGGCAATTCCAGCATCACAGCACTGAAGGGTGCCGACCGCGTGCGCAAGCGCCCGGGCGTTATCTTCGGCTCGGACGGTCTTGAGGGATGCGCACACTCCTTTTTTGAGATTCTTTCCAACTCGGTTGACGAGGCGCGCGAGGGTCACGGTAACGTCATTACCGTAACCGCCTTCCGTGACCTTTCGATCGAGGTCGACGACCGCGGACGAGGCGTGCCGCTGGGATACAACGAAAAGGAAGGTCGCTGGAACTGGGATCTTGTCTTCTGCGAGCTGTATGCAGGCGGCAAGTACGACAACAACAAGTCCGGTGCATCCTACGAATATTCGCTGGGTCTGAACGGTCTTGGTGCCTGCGCCACGCAGTATTCCTCGGAATATATGACGGTCGCCTCGTACGACGGCGAGCAGGTGCATACCATCTCCTTTCAAAAAGGCAATCCCGTAAGCGATCTTATTTCACGCCCCTTGGAAAAGCGTGAGCGCCGTACGGGTACCGTGATCCGCTGGCGCCCTGACCTTGAGGTATTCACCGACATTGCCATTCCCCACGAATTCTTCCGCGACGTGATGCACCGTCAGGCGGTGGTCAACGCAGGCATCACCTTTACCCTGCGCACTGAGAGTGAGGACGGCACTTTCGCCGAGGAGTCCTTCTACTATCAGAACGGCGTTTCGGATTACATTGCCGAAAAAACAGGCGACACCGCCCGCACTGAGCCTGTGCTGTGGACTCTTGAAACCACAGGCCGCGACCGCGAGGATAAGGACGATTATAAATACAAGGCTTCGATCTCGTTTTGTGTGTCAAACACGGTAACGGGTCTTGAATATTATCACAACTCCAGCTATCTTGAGCACGGCGGCTCGCCCGACCGCGCCGTAAAAATTGCCTTTGTTGCCGCCCTGGATGCCTATTTGAAAAGCTCGGGAAAATACAACAAAAACGAATCCAAAATCATGTTTCAGGACGTTGCCGATTGCCTGTTCCTGGTTATCAACGGCTTCTCTACCCAAACCTCGTACGAGAACCAGACCAAAAAAGCGATCACCAACACCTTTATCTACAAGGCGTTGGATAAATTCCTGCGTGAGAACCTGGCGATCTATTTTGTCGAGCATCCTTTGGAGGCAGAGCTGTTTGCCAATCAGGTGCTGATCAACAAGCGCAGCCGCGAAAACGCCGAAAAAACACGTATCAAAATCAAAGGCGACCTGACCGGCAAGATCGACATTGCCAACCGCGTAGAAAAGTTTGTCAACTGCAGCTCGAAGGATCCCGAAATCCGTGAGCTGTATATCGTGGAGGGCGATTCGGCGCTTTCCTCGTGTAAGCTGGGACGTGCCGCCGAATTCCAGGCAATCATCCCCGTGCGCGGTAAAACGCTGAACTGCATGAAGGCAAGCTACGACCGCATCTTCAAAAGCGATATCATCATCGATCTGTTGCGCGTGATCGGCTGCGGCGTTGAGATGGACGGCAAGCTGAAGGGTGATATCAACCGCTTTGACCTTTCCCAGCTGCGCTGGTCGAAGATCATCATCTGTACCGATGCAGACGAGGACGGCTTCCAGATCCGCACCCTGCTGTTGACCCTCTTTTATCGTCTGCTGCCCACACTGCTGCGCGAAAAGAAGGTCTTTATCGCAGAATCCCCCCTGTTTGAGATCACCACAAAGGATGAGATCCTCTTTGCCTACAACGAATTTGAAAAGGCAGAAATCCTCAAGCGCCTTGATGCTGAGGGTAGAAAATACACGCTTCAACGCTCCAAGGGTCTTGGCGAGAACGAGCCCGATATGATGTGGCAGACCACGATGAATCCCGCCACAAGGCGCCTCGTTTCGGTAGAACCTGCCGACGTGGAGCGCACCGAATATATGTTTGACGTGCTGATGGGCGACAACCTTGCCGAGCGCAAGATCTTTATCGCCGAAAACGGCAGCAAATATATTAAGGATGCTGATATCTAAAC
>JBGVCY010000032.1:0-12636 GCA_045119135.1 Eubacteriales bacterium
GCTGACGGTTGGGACAAGATGGAGGATGCAGACATCCCCGACGACAAACGGCAGTACCTTGCCAAAATCAATGGCAAGCGCACCTTCTTCGGCGGCGTGCCGCTGAATACCAATCTCTGCTATTCTAACCCCGAGGTCAGAAGCATTATCACCCACGCCATTACCGATTACTGCAAAGAACACCGCGAGGTGGAATATCTGCACTTCTGGCTTGCCGATGCCACGAACAATCACTGCACCTGCGAGAATTGCACTGAGCGCCCCTCTGATTACTTTGTCACGATGCTCAACGAGCTGGACGAGCAGCTTACCGCCGAGGGGCTTGATACCAAGATCGTTTTCCTGCTTTACTACGATCTTTTGTGGGCACCTGTTAAGGCGCAGTTCAAGGATCACAGCCGCTTTGTGCTGATGTTCGCGCCGATCACGCGCAGCTATTCGGAAAGCTTTGCCGATTTTGATCCCAAGGTAACCTATACCCACAGCGAATTCGTGAAAAATGACTGTCACGTTTCGCGCAAGGTGAGCGAGAACCTGGCGCTCTTGCAGGATTGGCAGAAGGTTTACAGCGGCGACAGCTTTGATTTTGACTACCATCTGGTATGGGATCATTACAAGGATCTTGGCTATTTCGAGGTTGCCAAAACCTTGTTTTCCGATATGAAAGCACTTGCCGACTTCGATCTGAACGGCATGGTGAGCTGTCAGATGACACGTGCCTGCTTCCCGCACAACCTGCCCATGCAGCTGATGGCAGATGCGCTTTGGGATAAAACCGCTGATTTTGAGCTGCAAAGCTCGCGCTACTTTGCCGCGGCATTCGGCAAGGATGGCGAAGCGGTAAAAGCGTATATGCGTGATATCAGCCGCCTTTTGAATCTTGCCGAGCTGCGCGGTGATGCGCAGGAAAGTGCCGCAGCAGTGCTTGAAAACTATCGCAATTTGAAGCGTCTTGTCACAGAATTTAAGGTAACGGTTGCCAAAAATCTTGACTGCTCGCACGAATTTGCCGTGAAAAAGTCGTGGGAGTATCTGACCTATCACGCCGAGATCGTGCTGAAGCTGGTCGCAGCCCTTACCGCCCGTGCCGAGGGCAAGGAAGAAGAGCGCGCCACCGCGCTTGCTTCGCTGCTGGAATACAATCAGCTGAACGAAATGCGCGTCCACAAGGTCTATGACGTATGGCAATCGATCCCGATGCTGACTGAAACCTGCAAGAGCGAGCACGAATACAAAAAGGATTAATGAAAAAGCCTTGGCTTCAAGCCAAGGCTTTTTTGTTTCATTGTCAGATTTCGCCCAAAAGCTCTTTTGCGCCCATTGCCATCAATTCGGCAACGCCTGCGCGATAGGGAGAGGTACGGGTTTCGTAGCCGCCCTCATCATACGCCGACTGCACGGGGAAATAGCCGTGGTCGCCGTTGGTAAGCGAGCAAGGAAGGATCAGATCAAATCCTTCGGTCTCCTTGATCTTTACGCCGATCTCGGTAAAGGGCTCGCCGGGGATGCCAAGCAGTGCCACATTGCCAACGCGAACGGCGGTAAGGGGCAGATGGAACTCCGCAGGTCCGCCTGCAAGACGGCACATACGAAGCGCCTCGGCAACCACGGTGGTCAGCTCCATCGCGGTATAGGGGATGAGGTCGTCACGCCCCGCATCGTGCAGCTCCTTGTATTGACGGGCAAGCACAAGCTCCTCTTGGGTGGCAAGGTTTGCGGGCACGGCAAGATCGCGGCGAAGGATGCCGATGCGATCGACATCAACATACTGTACCTTGTCGTACACCTGCAGGACGGTTCCTGCAATGGCACGGCCGACAAAGCGCGCCATACCGGGGCTTTTCATTTCGTTATCAAAGCTGATCTCGGTATCGTTCATATCGCCGTCGCCTGGCTTTACGTGCACGTTGGTGCTGCCAACATCGCCCTCAGCGCCGTTGATAAACATGGTTTGCACACCGTCCAGCACCTTTTCAAGGGTGCGGCGCATCACGCCCGGCCAGTCGGCGGAGATCAGTTCCCCGTTGACGGTATCGGCATGCAAGCCGTAGTTAACAAGCAGAACGGTGGGTGCTCCCTCTCGGTCGAAGCGCAGAACATTCACACGCTGATCCAGCTCACCGATGGGATGATCGATATTGGGATCGTTGATGGGGGGACAGGTCATGGTGCTGCCGTCCTTCATCTTATATCTGCGAATATACGCCACACGTGCGGGAGCTTCGCCTACGATGTAGCCCATACGCGCGGGTTTGGCATCGTCCAGTGCCAGCTTGACGGTGTCTGCTACACGTTCGCCCACAAAAGCGCCATAACGGTGTGTCATTTCATCGTCAGCGGCGAACATTTCATTCGGAATCAGCAGACCGCCCGTGTGGGAGTGGGTCGCCGAAAGAAAGACGTTTTTCGCAGGGATACCCGTTGCCCTTTCAATGGCGGCGGAATAGCTATCGACCAACGATTCCGCAACGCCGCAAGCATCTACGGACACCAGTGCAATGCGTTCATCGCCGCAGGCAAGGACGATCGCGCTGACCTCAAGATCATCGAGAATACCCTTCACGAAACGCGGCACGTAATAGCCGTAAATCGCGTGGCCCAAGGGGGGATTGATATTGGCTTTTGCAAAGCCTACTTGCAATGTATTCATACACATTCCTCTCTTAATTGAAATCACAAAGCACGCCGCCAAGCATCACGTTTTGTACGTTGAAGCGGTCATCCACAAAAACAAGATCGGCGATCTTGCCACGCTCGATCGAGCCGCGTTCAAGATCAAGCCCCACGGCACGCGCGGGATTGAGCGACGCCATGATAAATGCTTGTGCGATGCCGCAATTGGTGTGTGTCATCACGTTGCGGCACGCTTGTTCCATTGTGATGCGGCTACCCGCAATACCGCCCATTTCATCAAAGGAAAGGTCGGTAACGTGAGCGAACTGCTCGGGATTGGGGTTGTTGAAGCTGGTGCTGTCGGTGATCAGGATCACGCGCTCTACACCCTTGGCATGCAGCAAAAGGCGCTGCATATCGGGCGCTACATGCACAGCGAGCGAATCGCTGATCAGTTCGGCATAGGCTTCTCTATCCTGCAAAAAATATTCATCCGGACCATAGGAGCGCAAGCCTGCACTGATAAAGGGCTGACCCGTTGCGTTAAATGCGTGCGTAAGGATCGTGGGGCGGTAGGTGCTGCCCATGGCGCGGATCTCGGCGGGGAGTGCCTCGCTGTGTCCCACGGCAAAGCGCACATCGGGATTGACCTTTCTTGCATAGGCAAGGAAGGGCTGAAGTCCCTCTCGCTCGGGGGCTACCGTCCAGACGCGGGCAAGGTCGCCTGCGGCATCCACCAGCGGCTGAAATTCGGCGGGGTCGATGGGATGACGCCACGGGTTTTTATGCGCATTACACCCGTATTGAGCATTGGTATACGGTCCTTCCATATAAATGCCACGTACGGTTTTTGCCGCAGGCAGCTCGCGCTTGAGGGCATTGGTCTCTTCCAGGAAGGTGGCAAGCGTCATCGAATAATCGGTGGTGGCAAGGATCGAAGTTTCGCCGTGGCGCAGAAAATATTCCGACGCCGCTGCGGCATCGCTACAAGTGCTGTGCCCTGCACCGCTATGGACGTGGATATCGACAAAGCCGGGACCCACATAAGCGCCCTTTGCATCGATATGCGTGGCACCCGTGGGGATCGCCACATCGCGCTTTCTGCCGAAATCGGCAATACGATCGTCCTCGATCAAAAGCACGCCATCCCAGATGATGCCGGTTTCCAGCACCAATTGGGCGTTTTCAATTACCGTTAACTGTTTCATATGCCTGTGTACCCTTTTCCTGCTTTGGGAATATCAGTTATCCCTTGATGCGTTCATTGAGAACGCTGTGATCGATATAATGCTGATTGCGCTCAAAGAAGCGGGCAATGTCAAAGCCCTGTCTGCCAAGCGACGTTTCAGAGGCGATCAGCGACTCCTCAAAGCATTCGGTCAACATTGCTGAAATCACGCGATCGGGCACGCCGCGCCAGCGATAGTACAGCTTTAGCTCAGGGGTAAAGGCGAATTGCGAAAGGAAAACTGCCATTTCATAGTCAACAGTAGCTACCTCGGCAGAGACCACGGGCAGCTCGTTAAGTGCAATAATCTCGTTGCCGTGGCTCTTATCAAACGCCTTCGTGAGAAGGAAAGCAAGACGGGACAGGACAGGATTTTCGCATACCCGTTTGGCACTTTCTTTGACAAAATCAAGCTTTTCGTGAAAGATATCCAGTTCGTTTTGCAGACTATCGATAAAGGCGGGAGACAAAAACCCCGTGCCCTCTCCCTTCATGGCTGCCATACATTCGGCATACAGGCGGTCAAGGCGGGGAGAAAGCTCGGTTACGCCGAGCGCGGTAAGGAATTCTTGTTTCGTCATATTTTACTCCTCAAAGCAATCGTAGGCGCGCAGACAATGCTCGCCGATATGGTAAAGCAGCTTTTCGATCTGATCCTGCATCTCAATTGTAGAGTGCAAGAGACGGGTATCGCGCTCGAATTTATGGCGCGGATAGCGATGATGGTTGGGGGATGGCAAGGGGTTTACCACCTCAAAATTGAAGTAGCCCTTGTACCCGACATCCAGAAGCGCGCACATCAGGTCATCCATATTCAACGTGCCAAAATAGGGCATGGTATGGTCGTCGGTCGCGCCATGGTTATCGTTCACGTGCAGGAGCAAAAGATGCTCGCCCAGCGCCATAATATTTTCATACTGAGGTCCCTCAATATTACCGTGTCCCGTATCCCAGCAGGCGTGCAGCAGCGGGTGATTCATACGGTCGATAAACTTGCGCATCTGGGCACCCGTGTAGAAAAAAGCCCAATCAGGAAAGTTGCCGTGTGTGCCGTTTTCAATCAAAATATTGACGCCACAACGCTCGGCGGCGGGCAGCAGACGCTTGAAAAACGCCTCGGTACGGTCGTAAAACTGCTCCTCGGTAAGATCGGGGTGCCATCCGCCGTGCACAACGGTAGACGGGATGCCCATAACCTCACAAATTTCAATAGCACGAATGGTGGTGCGCACCAGTTCTTCCTCGTCACCCTCGTAGGGATTGATATCTCCCGGGGCGTGCGACGCAACGAAGCGCATGCCCTTCCCCTCGGCATAGGCGCGCAGCGCCTTAGCGTTTTCCTGCCAATTTTCAGTTTCGAAAAGCTGCGGCATCTTAGTGGGGCTATACAGGCTCATATCCATATAGCGGAAGCCTGCCTTATGAAGATGATCGATCTTCTCCTCAATGGTAGAGCAGTATTTGCTGAAATCGCTGATGGTGGTTGAAAGCTTCATGTTTTCTCCTTATTCGCAGCACTCGGGGAAAATATCCTTTTTGGCATTGCCGAACACGTGGGCATCGTTGAGCAACACGTAATACTGCTTAGGGATAGTAAAGTACCAGGGTGCCGTCATAAAGCCCGTAACACGATCGCTGTTCTGATACTTCTTGAACAGTTTCATCGTCTGCTTAGCGTTGAGCTGACTTTCATAGGTGGAAACAGTGGGGATTTGTTCGTACCCCCATTCGTCAAGCAGGCGGTAGGTCTTCATATCCTCGCCGCGCTCAAACTCCTCGGGGTGATCCCACAGCATGCGGTAAACGAAGTTGGAAACCAGCACGTCCTTGCCGATATTGGCGCAAAACGCCTCGGGGCCGCCGAATTCCTTGATGCCCTTATAATCGAGCCAGATCCAGGGGCGCACGCCCTTTGCGCGGCAGACGTCAAACAGGAAGTTGGCATCGGCAGTCTTGCGGTTGGGAGCACGCATAATGGATACAGGCTGACCACCCTGGTTGACGGGATCCTCTTCCTCAAGACCGAGATGGAAAAATTCGGGGGTGTCGAACAGCTCGATCACTTCCTCAATGATATCTTTGCAGACCTGATTATGAAGATCGGTGCCGATCATATAGGCGTAATCCTTCAGCCATGCGTTATGTCCTGCCGAAAAGTTGAATTTCGGAATCGGCGTAAGACCGATCGAACGCAAACGGGCAAGCTCCGCACGGAACTCCTCCTTTGACCAGCTGCCCTCAACGGCAAGCTCGGGGTGACTGTCAAGGCGCACGCCCTCTCCCATATCAATAAGCAAAGTGTTGATGCCGCGGGTGGGCAGAAAATCGGTGACCTTGCGCCACACCTCTTTGTCACAAAGCAGATAGTCACGGTAGATCGGCTGCTCCTCGTCAAGCTCGCCGAGCCACGGCACTTCCATGCCCTTTTTGTACCACATATTCGATCCCAAATGGATCAGATACGCCCACATTTTCGGTTTCATAGTAATTTCTCCTTTCGCGCGCACGCGTTGTTTAATGCCATTAAACCACATTGACACAGGTTTGTCAAGGGGGTTTGAAAATGATTATCGTTTTTCAAAGTGATCAAGAACGAGCAAAAAGAAGTAAAAAAGCCGACCACCAAAGGTGGTCGGCCGAAAAGATCACAGCGCGCGCAGGAAGGAAACAGCATCATCAAAGCTGCCCTGCGGCACGGGCGGAATCTCGCCCGCGGCAAGCAGATAGTCGGTCATCAGATATGTATCAAAGCCAAGCGACTGCGAGGGGGTGATGTCCTCTTCCACGTTGTTGCCAATCATCAGGCACTTCGCGGGATCGACGCCAATCTTTTGGCAGATCTCGCTATAATAGGCGGGATTCGGCTTGCAGGTGGTGGAGTTTTCATATTCGGTGACAAGGTCGAAGTCATCCAGCGACAGCCCTGCCCACTCAAGACGGGATTTTACCGCAACACGGGGAAAGAGCGGGCTGGTGGCAAGCACCACCTTTTCTGCCTTTTCACGCGCCAGCGCCACTGCGGCACGCGCCTTTTCGGGCGCGGGCACGGTGAACGCCTTTGCCTTGTGGAAGTCGGCGCTGTAAAAAGCATCAAATGCAGGGATATGCTGATAGCTTTCTTTCCCGAAAATGCCTGCAAAAACCTGCCAGAACGCCTCGTAATTGGTGCGGCTTCCGTCATTTGCCGTCATAGCGGCAACGCCCTTCCACATTGCACCTACCAGTGCCTTTTTCTCGTATCCTAAGGGGGCAACGTGCTCGGCAAGCAAGCCGAGGTAGCCCCTTAAAAACGTATCGTAGTCCATCGGCAGCAGTGTGCCGTCAAGATCAAACAGTATTGCTTGGTATTTCATATCCAACCTACCTTCTTGTTGAGTTCTCTACTATTATACCATTCCTGCACGTTTTTGTCAATCTTCCGCTTCGAAAAGCGTCAGGCGCGCACCGCCATACTGGTAATTGTTTGCAATCATTGTCGTGGTACGGATGGTGGCAGGGTTGTTCTCTTCCGCCGAATCCCTATAAACGCCCACGTAAACGCCCATTGCGGGCGGCGTGATAAGATGCTGGAAAAGTGCACCAAAATAGCGAACGGTAGGGCTTTTTTCAACTGTAACGGGCCAAAGAAGGCCCTCCGCCTCGATGCTGGTGGTAAAGGTTTTGACAAAGCCAAGGGCGCCCGGCTCGGTGGTGATATCCGAAAGCTTTTTCCAATCTGTGCTTAACGTTGTCGTGCCTCGCCATGCCTGCGGATCGCTCAAATAGTAAAGACCCTGCTTTGCATAAGAGTTACGGGAAGGGCTTACGTCACACAACGCCGAACCGCTGTTCCCCCACGCATTCTCCTTGCCACGCCACGCCAAAGGCGCATACAGACCGTTTCGTGCCGAGCGAACGCCCGAGCTGGACCTCAGCAGTGGCAAAATCGCGCCCGAGCGCCATGGCATTACAGTAGCAGTGACCCCCTCCGAAATGCCGTCGTCGCCATAGGCAAGCCCCGTCAGCAACATCGGTCTGTCCAACGTAATACCAATACTGCCGTCAAGCAGCTCATCAAAACTGACAATATCTGCAATCTCGGCAGTATCACCTATTTTGCACGACAGCGACATCCCCTCGGTCAGTCCTGTGGCATCGGCGGCGCTGATGCGCAAAAAGGTGTCTTCATCACCCGTTTGGCGGGTAACGGTATACGTTTTGTGCAGATCCGCCGCGCCGCGCATCACAGCACCAAGGTCACGCGTGGCGAATTCTACCCACATCAAAAGCAGGTCGGAAAACCAATCCGCCGTGCGCTCGGTACGGGCGGTATCATCAAACAGCATCGCCTTTCTTACCAGCTTCGGAACACTCATACAAAGTGGTGTAAGCCCCGCGCGGGAATGCGGAATCCCGTCACTGTCCTCCCCCATTGCAAAGCAAGGACGGTAGACAACATCACGCCCGTTGCGGAACATCGGTGCTAAGCGAAAGCCCACTTGCGGCACGGGGCTGACCGAAATGTGCGAGGGGGCGCTCTCTCCGCTCATATCGATGCGGTAATAGAAGGGGCGGCACTGATACAACACCTCACGCTTTGCCTCGGTGGGCGCCCAAGTGAAGCCCTCTTCCCCTTGCCAAACGAAATCGCGCCAGCGGCGGCGCGCGCTATCCCACGTGGCATTACAGATCGGGCGCTGAAAGATCGACACGCGGTCAAAATCGTTGCGAACACATTCGCTATCAATCGCCGTTTGTGCCACCTTGCCGACCGCCAGATCCTCGCGCTTGCCTGCAGGCAACAGCGCGGTATCACGAAAAGAAACCGAATACACAGGTGGCTTTGACAGCAGCAAGTGCTGTCTTACGGGATGGCACATCATAGATCTTCCCTCGCGCTGTTATACTGAAGAACGCCGATCTGCCAACAGCTTGCCATATGCGAATAGGTGCAAACAATATCGAAATCACTGAACACAATGTCGGGCGCTACGCCGTGATGGAAGATGACATTTTCCCCCCAATCAAAGGTGATCGGCCCTGTTGCACCGTACGGTAGTGTGTGGCAAGTGATCAGCACCCATGCATCTCGCGTTGCCTGCGTGGGAGTCGGCAGGTGCACCGCTATGTTTTGCAAGGCACCGATGGCCATATATCGGCTGTCTGTCAGATCGAGAGAATATTTGCGATTGATAGCAGGCGACAGCACAAGACCGTCTGCGCTCTCCTCCGGAGTCATTGGGTAAACAGTCTCGGTGGCAATCCATTCAGCAATCAGATCCCCGCCTTCGCGATCTACAACAGGCAGATCCAGGGCAATTCCATCCTCTACCACGATCGTAAAGGTTGAGGTGGAAAGGCGTTCGCCTGTGGCACTGTATGCGGAAACGTCACACAGGACCTCACCGACCTCTTCCAGCGCGAAAAGCGGGAGCGTAAACACCGCACAGCCGTCGTCTTTTACAACACCCTCAAAGCATCGTTTTTCTCCGTTTCGCACAGTATTCAGTGTCACGGTTGCGTCTTTTTCGATCATCAGGTCGCGTCCACAGTCCGTAAAACGCACGCAAATGCAGCGGCTTCCCACATCGCCGCGCTTTGCCATAATCGATTGTCCGCATTCGTTCACCGAAACATCCAAACGGATATTACACATTATTTGTGGCATATTTTTTCTCCTTTTTTCTTTGTCAGCCCTCCCGCAGGACTGCAAGCCCATTATAGCGCAAGAAAAAGGATTTGTCGTCAACTGCGCACGACTAAAATCGTGTTTGCAACAAAAAAAGAGGCCCGCTATTGCGGACCTCCTGCCATTGGCGGAGAGAGAGGGATTCGAACCCTCGTTGGGGTATTAGCCCAAACACGATTTCCAGATAGATAACGAAAAGGAAAGGAGAAAGAAAATGACTGAAGAACAGGCAATTCAAGCGGTTGTGGATACCCTTGGCAATCATTCTGACTTTGTTGGTGGCTTCTTTTTTGGAAGCATCTGCATGGCAGCATCGATGCTGTTTTGCCTTGCAGTGTATTCTGTGATCATGTTTGTTACCGTCAAATTCTCGAAGAAGAAAAAAGATAAAGAGCAGGGTTAACCCTGCTCTTTTTATTAGCCGACGACTTTTACGCCGAGGGCTGCTCTGATGTTGTCTTCAAGTCCGATTTCGTTTCTGATGCGAAGCAGCTTGTATCCAACGGCTGCATATACCGATTCCACGAAAGCATCACGTTCGTTGCCTTCGGTGTGGCTGTTGTCGTCCAGCTCGATCAGCAATTCAATGTAAAGGTTTTCGGGGCGAGCCAGCGCAAAGTCAACGTGCTTGGCTTTGACCTTGCCGAAGCCGCGATAATATTCGCTGTTGCTGTCGGCAACCGTTTCCACCAGATCCGCCATACGGATTTTCGCCAGAACGGCGAGCCCCAGCTTGTCGGCAATCGGTTTGAGGTGCTTGTAAAAATCCCATTCGTGCTTTGTCAGTAAGTATTTGCGTTTATAGATCGGCTCTGCCGCTGTTGCTGGAGTGTAGACAACGTATTTTTCTTCTTTGGGCTTTTTTCGGTCAATGAAGAATTTTACGATTCTATAAGGTAGCGTGATGATCCACCAGATTGCTTTGAATATGCATTTGATCAAATAGACCAGCGCATCAAGTCCGCTTGCTTCTTTCTTTTTCTTTGCCATTGTCGGTGTCCTTTCAGTGTATGTTGTTGGTGTTATTGTCGCGTTGACGGATCTTGATGATTTTCACCTGATACGGTTCGCCTGTTAACGTGCGCGGCACAGATGTGAGCCCAGCAAGATAATCTAGCGATACGTTGTAGTGTTGTGCCAGAGTAATAAGGTGATGCAACGGAATCTCACGTTCCCCACTTTCGTATCGAGCGTATTGTTGATACTTCATTTGCAATATGGTTGCAATTTGCACTTGTGTTAAGTCGTGATCTTCTCGAAGATCTCTCAATCTTTGGTAAAGATACAAAGTTTTCTCCTTTCTTTTTTGTTCATTATGTAGATTTTATCACCCAATCGTTTGGTTGTGCTTGACTTTCAACCGTATGGTTGGGTATAATCATAATAGCCCAACCGTTTAGTTGGGTACGAAAGGAGAAAGATAAGCAATGATTCCTATTTGGGTTTCAACTTTTTTGTTTGTTGTCGGTATTGGCTCTTGGTTTATCTTTTGGTGCTATTGGTATCGTACCGAAAGTGAACGAGAGGAAAATGCAAAAAAGCTGAAAGAAGAAAAGCGAGAGTACTACTGGTTTTTGTATCTGAACAAGTTGCGTAAGCACAATGCCTTGTTTGATCAGCTGATATGTGACTATATGTTCGTTATGATCGATCAAGGTGCGAGTGAAGAAAAAATCAAAACGTTTCTTGATCAGCAAATTTCTGCGAGAGGTGGTAAGAGCGAATGACCCCTGAACAGATCCAAGAGCTTCTGATGTTCCCTGTGACAATGCTGACGCTCTTCGCCGTTGGCTTTTTGCTCTTGCTTGTGATCCGCTTGTGTGTGCAGATCGACACCCGACGTCGTGAGCAGTTGTTGAAGCAGCACGAGCAGTTGATTTTTGAAGAACGCTGCCGTGACGTTGTTCCTGCTGACGTGGTTTATCACTACGTATACAATCTTGTGCGGATTGGCTATCGTGAGTGCGATATTCTCTACCGTCTGAATGAGATCGAGGAGAGAGTTCAGAGTCAGAAGAAGGAGAGTAAGCAATGATGATCCGTGCCCCTTATCCTGGACGATTTGAAGTGATCGCCGTTAAACCTTATTTTGATTCCCCTTTGCCCTTGTATCATTTTAAGGACATTGACACCGGCAAGGAATTTCAATGTAGCATTTTAGGTCAAAACCGTTACCAAGTGGGTGACAAGCTGCTTTTTGAAAATAGCGGTTACTTTGGTCTAAAATGCACGTTGATTTCCGGTGACGTGATTCCGGATGATGATCCTCTGCTCCCATTCTAAAATAAGGCGAGGATCTTCCTCGCCACACGGTGACGTAGTTCAACGGCAGAACCCCGGGTTTATAAGCCCGGTGTATGCTGGTTCAAGTCCAGCCGCCACCAAATACAAAACTTTCTCTTTGCAGTTTATCGGCACATCAAAAAGCCACAACAGTAAGCGCGGTAGCCCGGAGCGCGCACAATAACGGCTTTCTGCAAAGGAGAAAGACAAAACAAAGGAGAGAGAAAGTATGGAAGAAAGAAAAGGCAGATATCGCATTGATATCTACGACACCGAAATAGGCACTCTGATTGAGGGCTGCAACGCAACGTCACTGTATCTGACCGTTCAGATCGGAACAGATGTTGTGAAGAAGATCTCGCTCGGCGAGAGAGCTGCGAGCTTTTCGCAGAAAGGTGGTGCGAAATGAAATATCATCTGACATTGCGTGACAACGAAAGCGGAGAGATCATCAAGGATCTTGACGTATATGGTCTGTTTGGTGTGTATGGCTTTTCTTCAAAGCTGTGTTTTGATGAAGCTTTTAGTGGTCAGCTTGCTTTTTGCGAAGCCGATCCTATTCGGAAATTCCTTTTATTTTGTGTTTTAAAGGCTTTGGCTCGTGATTTAGAACGCGATCCCGATATCAAAGAGCTTTGGGAAGCAACCGGTGCAAAAAACGAGGATTTTCTTGACCGTCTGTTTACAGAGGTTATGCAAAAATACGATGACTAATTGCCTGCCCCCAGGCATAAGGGGAGAAAGTGAAATATGTATAAGCTGATCGGATACCAGAAGAAGGAAGGATCCTTCACCAACAAAGACACCGGCGAGCTGGTGGAATACAACAACATTGATCTGTTCT
>JBGVCY010000033.1:0-4282 GCA_045119135.1 Eubacteriales bacterium
AAAGAGGAAGCGCGCGGTATGGAGAGCGCACTGAACGAGGCGCGCGAGCAGACCGAGCGCGCTGTGCTTGCCGCGATTCGCGCAAGGGGGATGCGCCCCACCGAGGCGGCGCTTGGCGGTGAGGGCGGACGCGCCCTCACCGCAGGCGTGACCTCGCTTTCCCGCGCACAGCGAGCCGAGGTTGCACGCCGTGCTGCCAAGGGAGAACGCATCAAATTCTGATCCTTTCCTTCCAAACCATCAAGAAAGGATAAAACATGAACAAAGAAAAGCTTTTTGACCTGCAGCTGTTCGGCGCAGGTGAGAACGTCAACACCACCGCAGGCACGCTGGATGCCACCGGCGGTATTGCCACGGGCGAGAACGGTCTTTCTGAGGAGATGAAGACCTATTACGCCGACTATCTGATCGACAATGCCGAGCCGAATCTGATCCACGATCAGTTCGCGCAGAAGCATTCTATCCCCCGTAACGGGGGTAAAACCATCCAATTCCGCAAGTACGATCCGCTGCCCAAGCTGACCTCGGCACTGTCCGAGGGCGTTACCCCCACGGGTCAGACCCTCAATATGAGCGTGGTTGAGGCAACGGTGCATCAGTACGGCGGATACGTAGAGTTTTCCGATCTGCTGCTGCTCAGCGCCATCGATAACAATCTGGTGATGGCAACCAAGCTGCTCGGCTCCCAGGCGGGTAGAACTCTTGATACCATCACCCGCGAGGTGCTTTGCGGCGGCACGAACGTGCAGTACGGCGCCGATGCCGTAGCGGCAAGATATCTCCTGACGGGTGGCAGAGAAAGCGGCAATCATTATATGTCGGTCGACTGCATCAAGCGCGCCGTGCGCTTCCTCAAAAACCAGAACGCCGAAAAGATCGCAGGTGCGTATGCCTGCATCATTCACCCCGATTGCGCCTATGACCTGACCAGCGATCCCAACTGGAAGTATCCGCATCAGTATGCCGATACCAAGGAGCTGTACGAGGGCGAGATCGGTATGATCGAGGGTGTGCGCTTTGTCGAATCGACCGAGGCGAAGGTGTTCCACGCGCCCGACCTTACCCCTGAATCCCGTACCATTTCCTGCCTTGCCGATGCTTACAGCACGCTGACAAGCCCCGGTGTGGCAAGTGAGGGCTTTGGCACGGGCAGCAAGTACCGCCTGAAGATCGCAGCTACTGACGGCACGGGTGTGAAAGCGACCCGTGATATGGTGGGACGTGCCATCCTTCTGCACGATGCATCCGAGGATTCGTGGCAGTATGCCGTGGTAACGGGTGCTTATTACAGCGAAAGCGCTGAAAACTATCTGTACCTTGACCGCGAGCTTCTGGCAGGTGCTGTTGGCTCGACCGCCCTGAAGACTGTGACCGATGACACCATCTATCCCGGCGAGGCAGGCCTTGGCGGCCGTGATGTTTACGCCACCCTGGTGATGGGCGACAACGCCTATGGCACGACCGAGCTGACGGGCGGCGGTCTTGAGCATATCGTTAAGCAGCTTGGCTCGGCAGGTACTGCCGACCCCCTGAATCAGCGCGCTACCGTCGGCTGGAAGGCAACCAAGGTCGCGGCGCGTCTTGTTGAGGCGTTTATGGTACGTATCGAGACTGCTTCTACCTTTGAGGTAGGCGCGAACTAACAGAAAGGAGATCAAAGGGAATGGAAGATAACCGCAAGACAGGGCTTGAGGCTCTGCGCCGTGAAATGGAAGAGATGCGCGCCGCTTACGAGGCAAGAATTAACGAATTGGAGGGCAACCGTGCTGCAAAACAGGCAAAAGACGTCCCTGCAGACAGCCGCTTTGATGCGTTTCTGAAGCGCGAGGAGGCCTGGCTGAACGAATACGTTGAGGTGCGCTTGTTTAAGGATAACGAAAAATACAAGGACGATGTGTACGTAGCAATCAACGGCAAAAACTGCATCATCCGTCGCGGTGTCTGGACACGCATCCGCCGCAAGTTTGCGCAGCTCCTGGATCAATCCGAGATTCAGGATCTTCGCACTGCTGAGCTGATGGAGAAGGAAGCTTCTCGCTTTGCTGCCGAATCCCGCCGACACAGCGTGTAAGGGGGCAGTATGACACAACAGGAAGCGATCGCAATGGCGGGCGCCGTTCGCCCGCATGCATTGACCGAAAGTACACTGGTGAGATTTCTTTCTGATCTGGAAGGAAGCATTGCTACCCGCATCCGCCGCGAGGCGGTGAAGCCCAGCGTTCGCACACCCGTTAAGAGGGAAAAGCTTACGCTTTCGGTTCCCGCCCCCTTTGATCGCGTGTATTGGACATATCTGGTGGCGATGATCGACCTTACGGTGGGTGACACCAAGCAGTATGCTGTTTCAAAGTCACTGTTTGATGAGGCATTTGATGCCTATGCCCGCTGGTATCAGCAAACAGGCGGTAACGGTGCGAGATAAAGCCCTTTTGCCACTGTTATCCTTCCTTCCCGTGATCGTACGGATCTTTGAAAGGAGAGAATATGCAATTCGTGAATTGGCTTACCGTTAACTGGGAACTGATCTTTATCTGCTTCGGTATTCTGGTCAATCTTGCAGGTGTTGCTTACAACATCTATAAGTTTTACCGCGCAGGGCACAACAAAAGCGCCGCTATGTGGATTTGTGTGCTGGATGCGGCACGTGAATACGAGAAGGAGGCAGAGGCGTTTGTGCATTACACGGCGGCGGAAAAGCTGCAATACGTTCTTTCCCGCTTGCGCGTTTTTACCGCTGAGCTCGGCTTTACCTTTGATGAGGAAAGAATGACCGAGCAGATCAACGCGGATATCGCCTTCAGCAAGGCGGTCAACGCCAGGGGAAATGAAAGCCTTGATTGAACCAAAAGGGCATTGCTGGATCGCTTTGACTGCACCGATCCCGATGCAGTTGAGGTGATTCTGGCACTTTGCAAATTACTGAAGGGAGTTGGAAAACTACTGTGAACTATGAAGAAAAGGTCAGCACCCGTGCCGATGTACGGGCGCTTTACGAAAAGGTGATCAACAATCCCGATATTGAAAAATACCGCGGATACACCGAAACCAAATCCTATGCGTGGGATGCGCTTGCCGGTGAATACATCAAGCGTGATGGCGTGGTGTGGTTTGAGAACCCCTCGTACCGCGAGGAGCTGCCCCTTGACGAGGAGATCGAAGAGATCGAGGATGCCGTCGAAGAGGAGCTTGAAGAAATGGGCATTTTCTCCGATACGGAGGAGATGTCCGTCAGCGACGAGGAGGATACCGAGCGAATGATCTGCCAGCTTGCTGCCGAGCGCGACGAGGCACGCAACGCGTTGCTTGAGCTGCGCGATGCGCTGGCACTTGTCGTACGTCTGGCAACAGCGAAATGATCATGGGCGGGGGTATTGCAGGGCAATACCCCCGCTTTTTTGAAAGGAGAATATGCTGATGAAATATTTATGTTTAAAGGAGGATGCGCGATGAAATTGCCTTCTGTCAGTCACGTGCCGAAAACTGTTGAGCGTGTGCTGTGCGGCGATGGAAGTATCGGTGAGAAAGGAGGCAAGATCACTGCCGAGAATATCAATCTTGCGCACTTGCCCACTGTGGCGCCCCGCAGTCCGCGCACCTGTTTTAGAAATTTTGAGGGCGAGATTCTGCAATTTTTCAGTAACGGAGAACGTGTTTGCGTGATCACGCAATTCCAAGGTGTGTACCGTGCGTGGGTTTGGGATCGCCAGCACGAATGGTGGCTTGCGCTCGATCTGCAAAACCCGCGCGATGGCGTTTTTCTTTACGCACACGCCTGGCGCGGAGTAAGACTGTACCTGCCTGCTTTTTCTGCCTTGATAGATACCGAAACGGTAAGCGTTTTTTATACAGATAAGCCCTTGGTTTCCAGTGTGTCGTTGCCGCCGTATGATGAAAATTTGGCATCAAACAACCAGCACATGCTATATTTTGAAAGTCGAGATGTCTCATATTATGCGGTGGACGAATACGTGCTTGTTCAATACGACTATATGGGATTTGACCAGAAAAAGACGCTTTTTCTCCGCCTTGCGATGGTCGACGCAGATCTCGGTAGCATTATCCTGGAGGGAGAGGGGGCACCTGATCTATTGAACGCCCGCCCGGGAAGCGTGACCTTGTGCTATGACATCCCCTCGTTGATGGGAATTTTCGCCGATCACGAGCGCTTGTATGGCTTTGAGCGCAACCGCATTTACATTTCTGCAAAGGAGGGGCGCGGTATCTGCTTTACTCCACTCGCGGAGCACGATGCCGAGCACACTGCTGTGATGATCGAGCTGGA
>JBGVCY010000034.1:0-4463 GCA_045119135.1 Eubacteriales bacterium
GGCATAGATATCATCCTCTGAAATGTCAGGCGAGGAAAGATCAGTGCCTGCCACCAGCAGCGTACCCGAATCGGGCTCCAGAATGCCATTGAGCAGCTTGGCAAGGGTGGATTTTCCCGAGCCGTTATGACCAAGAATCGCCACATACTCGCCACGACGGATATCCAGCGAAACGCCCCGTAGTACGGGCATGCGCTTGCCATCTTCCTCGTAAGAGCAGCAAAGATCCTTTGCATGAATCAAAATTTCGGACATAGTGTACCTCAAAGCTCCCAACGGGCGCTGGCGCCTGCGGGTAGAATGCATCCCGTTTGTGTTACGGGAATACCGATCTCATCGGCGCGGCAAACGCCACCAAAGCGGGCGCGCACGCGCAGATCAAGAATGTAATTCATCGCCGAGGGCGAAAGACCCGTGGTATAGGAATTGATCAAGAAAAACAAGGGCTCGCGCGACAAGAGCTTGGATGCAAGCGTAACCAGCTCGTCCACGCACTCCTCGATCTTCCACACCTCACCCGAGGGTCCTCTTCCGTACGAAGGAGGGTCCATAATCACGGCATCGTAAAAGTTGCCGCGCTTGATCTCACGCTCGACGAATTTTTTGCAATCGTCAACGATATAGCGAATGGGGGCATCGGCAAGGCCTGAGAGTCTTGCATTTTCCTTTGCCTGCTGCACCATTCCCTTTGCGGCATCTACGTGCACCACCGAGGCACCTGCCTTTGCCGCCGCAACGGTAGCACCGCCCGTATAAGCAAAGAGATTGAGCACCTTGATGGGTCTACCTGCAGCCTTGATTTTTTTGCTGAACCAGTCCCAATTCGCCGCTTGCTCGGGGAAAAGCCCCGTATGCTTGAAGCCCATGGGGCGAATCAGAAACTTCAAATCGCCATAGGTGATATTCCACTGCTCGGGCAGTTTATTCTGCCTCCACGCGCCGCCACCTGCAGAGGAGCGACGGTAGATGGCATCCGCGCGCTTCCAGAGAGGATGCGCACCCGCGCCGCGCCAGATGATCTGGGGGTCGGGTCTGACCAAAATGTATTTTCCCCAACGCTCAAGACGCTCACCATCGGTAGCATCGAGCAATTCATAATCCTTCCAGTTTTCAGAGTACCACATATCGTTTCCTTTTCACTGATTGAAATATTTGGCAAGCCGCGAACCACCGCAATGACCGTGGCAGATTGCGATTGCCAGGGCATCTGCCGTATCGTCGGGCTTCGGGGGGGCGGGTAGCTTTAAAATCGAGGTGACCATCGTGATCACCTGCTTTTTCTCTGCCTTGCCGTAACCAACCACCGCTTGCTTGACCTGCATTGGTGTATATTCCGAAATGGCAATGCCCTTTTGCGCGCCGCACAGAAGCACAATGCCGCGCGCCTCGGCAACGCGAATGCCGGTGGTGATGTTGTTGGTAAAGAATAACTCCTCGACCGCCATTTCATCGGGATGAAAGTGATCAATAATCTTGGAAAGATCGTTGTAAATCTTTGCCAGGCGCTCCTCGGTTTTCATACCAGCAGGTGTTAAGATCGAGCCGTAGCCAAGCGGCTTAAATCGCATACCGTCACACGCCAGCACACCCCAACCCACGATGGCAAGTCCCGGGTCGATACCAAGAATGATCATCTCCGTCTCCCTTCCGCGCACACTCGCGCATAATAATTCGATTATATATTATAACATAATATTTTCCAATCGTCAAATCCTTTTCCCGTATTTTTAAAAATAATTTATATTTACTTTTTTCGCGCTTTGTGTTATACTGAATGAAAGTATCAATTTTTCACGGGGGATCTATGCAAATCATCAAGCTATTGCCCGATATGGTGATCGAGCTCAAAAAGCCCCATCCTTGCACCTCGCACGCGTTTCGCATCCTGCGCGTGGGTAGCACCTGCCGCGTGGTTTGCTTGGGCTGTGGCAGAGATATGGAGATCGATCGCATCAAGCTGGAAAAGGCGATCAAACGGGTAAAAAGCTCACCCGAGCCCGCCCTTTAAAAACAACATTATTTATTTTGCAACAGAGTCTTTTTTGCCCATTTTTAATTTTCAATAGCCATTTTTTAACTTGACGGAGGTATGATATGTTTCATTTTATCAGGGGCAAGCTTGCCCTGCTGAAGCCCGGTTTTGCCGTGTTGGATGCAGGCGGTGTCGGCTTTAAATTGAATATCAGCGATCGCACTTTCAGCTCGCTTTCCTCTTCTGCCTCCGATACCGAAGTAAGACTTTTCACCCACCTTGCCGTGCGCGAAGACGATATGGAACTGTTTGGCTTTTTTGCTGAGGCAGAGCTTGACACCTTCAAGCTACTGACCACCGTTTCGGGCGTTGGCCCCAAGGCAGCAATGGCGATTCTTTCCTGCTTCTCTCCCGAGCAATTTGCACTTGCGGTTTGTACCGAAGATAAAAAGGCTATTGCCAAGGCAAACGGCATTGGTCCCAAAACGGCGGCGCGCATCATTCTCGAGCTACGCGACAGGATGATGGCAGAGGGATCGTTCCCCACCACATCTGCCGAGGTCACAGCGTCCCCCACGGCACCTGCCGCTGCGGGCGCAAGTGGCAAGATGAACGAAGCTCAAGAGGCACTGCTGGTGCTTGGCTACAGCCGCAGCGAGATTCTCGGCGCTCTGCACACGATCGATACCTCGGCAATGGGCGTTGAGGATATCATCCGTGCGGCGCTGAAAAAACTGATGAGATAAGGAGAAGGTTATGAATTTCAATATAGATGACAACGATTTTGATTTTGAAAGCCGTATCCTTTCCACCTCTGAGGTCATTGAGGATAGCGAACACGAGGTGTCCTTGCGCCCCGAAAGTCTTGAAGATTACGTAGGACAGGCAAAGGTCAAAGAGAATCTGAAGATTTACATCGAAGCCGCTAAAAAACGTGGGGATTCATTGGATCACGTTCTGCTTTACGGCCCTCCCGGTCTTGGTAAAACAACGCTTTCCAATATCATTGCCAATGAAATGGGTGTTAACATCCGTGTCACGTCGGGTCCCGCGATTGAAAAGCAGGGCGACCTTGCCGCGCTGCTGACCAATCTTTCCGAGGGTGACGTCCTCTTTATCGACGAAATCCACCGTCTTTCCCGCGCGGTAGAGGAGATCCTGTATCCCGCTATGGAAGACTATGCGCTGGACATCATCATCGGCAAAGGGCCCGCCGCACGTAGCATTCGCATTGATCTTCCCCGCTTTACTCTGATCGGTGCAACCACGCGCGCAGGACAGTTAAGCACTCCGTTGCGCGACCGCTTCGGAGTAACACTGAAGCTGGAGCTTTACTCTCCCGAAGAGCTTGCGACCATCGTCAAGCGCAGTGCTGATATTTTGGGCGTTGAAATTTCCGAGGACGGCGCGATCGAGATTGCATCCCGTTCGCGTGGCACACCCCGTATTGCCAACCGCTTGCTGAAGCGCGTGCGCGATTTTGCGCAGGTCAAGGGCGACGGTGCGATCACATCCGAGATCGCCAATTTCGCACTGCAGCAGCTGGAGATCGACGGTCTTGGCCTGGATCACATCGACCGCCGTATGCTTTCCTCAATCATCCGTTTTTATGACGGTGGCCCTGTGGGTCTTGAAACGCTTGCCGCCACCATCGGTGAAGAGGCGATCACGCTGGAAGATGTTTACGAGCCCTATTTGATGCAGATCGGCTTCCTGTCGCGCACACCGCGCGGTCGTTGCGTGACCCGTCTCGCCTATGAGCATCTTGGCATTCCCTCGCCCAATCGCACCCGTGAGGGCGAGCAGATGAACTTTTTTGAAGATAAAGAATAAAGAAAGCTCCGCCTGCATGACAGGCGGAGCTTTTATATAGATTTATATGATACAAGAAAAGGAAAACAGCGCGCGGCGCAGTTTTTCATACATTCTTTTCCCTTCCTCATAAGAAGCCTCGCCTTTGCCGCATTTCAGCGTGTATGAGGGACGCTCCAGCGCCGAGATACACCAATCGGTCAGGCTACCTTGCATCGAAAGCCCCTCAGGTCTTACCAAGCGGTAGCCTGTGAAACGGGATAACACACGCCCTGCCGCCATACTTTTGGCGGTCAACTGATCGGCACAGCTACAGCAGATCTCCTCGCCTCCAAGATGCAGTGTCAATACTCCCGCAATCTCCTCGCGCTTTGCGCGCAGGAAACGGCATAACGCCGCCGTTTCGGGCTCGGATTCCGGAAATTCACCGCTATATCCCTCGGGCGCACCGTTGAAAATGCCGACTGCTATCTCCTGTTTCTTATATTCACTAAAGTTTGCATCGTAATTGTGATTCAGATCGACGCCACGTGCGTTTGCCCGCCAGCAGGAAAAATCCTCACTGCCACCATTCATCGCAAGCAAGCGCTCGCGCAATGGGTTCTTTTCTTCCACGCCATCTATCACATATGAAATGCCGTCGGGATTCAGCATAGGCACAATATAGATCTTTCGCTCG
>JBGVCY010000035.1:0-5864 GCA_045119135.1 Eubacteriales bacterium
ATTGATCTGCTTGCCGAGCTGTCGGAGCGTACCGTGCTGACACTGGAGCTGGGATTGCAGACCGCACACGACGAAACTGCCGCAAGGATCCGCCGCGGGCACACGCTTGCGTGTTTCCTGGATGCGTGGCGGCGCGTGCGCCTTCGAGCCCCTCGCGTGCGCCTTTCGGTACACCTGATCCTGGGACTTGTTGGTGAAAATGACGAAATGATGGTGAAAACTGTGCAAACCGTTGCGGCGCTTGTTCCCGATGAGGTAAAATTTCATTTTTTATATGTGCTGGAAGGAACCGAAATGGCTGAAATATACCGAAACGGCGGCTATTCTCCGCTGGAAAGAGAACACTATGTTGACCTTGTTGTGCGCTCGCTCGAGCTGCTTCCGCCCGATACCGTGATCGGAAGATTGACGGGTGACGGTGAGGAAAGTGCCTTGCTTGCACCTCTTTGGGGTAAAAAGAAGCGTTGTGTTTTGAACGAAATAGACAAAAAATTCTACGAGCGTGACACCCATCAGGGGAAAAAGTATGCTTTTTCCGCGGCTCCCAACCCTTGACGGAATCGGCTTTGTATGTTAAAATATATATAAACTTTTAGGTTTTGCGTAGCGCGCAAAACCGAATTTGGAAACCGAAAAGGAGAAAATGTATGAAAAGAGTACTTTCGCTTTTTCTTGCTCTCGTGATGGTCGTTCTGGCAGTGCCTGCTCTGGCGCTGATCGTGTCGGCTGCTGACGGTGAGGAACCCTCCTCCACCTACCTCATTTATCACGAGGACTTCGAATCGCTGAATACCACCGATAGCAAGAGCGCTATTCTGCAAAAGCTCGGTTGGTATGTGCCTGAGGATTATATCGACAGTGACACTGCCGATTATTCCGCAGTCAACCTCGGCACGGGTGCCGATAGCGATATGGCTCTCCATATCTCTACCAAGCAGCCCGCAGGCATGGAAAAGGACAGTGTCGTCACCATTTTGAACAGTGACGTCATGTCTATCGTTCGTGCAGGCAACTTTACGCTTTCGTACGAGCTGACCTACCGTGCCGGTACCACCAACGCCAACGGCTTTGCCTCGTTGCTGTATAACTTTAACGAGCAGATCGGCACCGTTGTTGACAGCGGCGAATTCGCCACCTACGGTATTGTTGCGATCCGTCCCTGCGGCACGGGTATGAACGGCGTATTCTATCCTTTGAATACACTTTCTCGCTTCGTCAGCATTGAGGATGCTCCCAATGCCGCCGCAAATGTGCTTGCCAACCGCTATATGCAGGCAGGCGACTATCCCTCGCTTGCAGGTCGCCTTGGCGTTACTGAGGATGCATCCACCGTTCGTTCGGGCAGCCTTGCGCTGATCGATACCACGTTGAACGTTACCCTTGAGTATGAGTATGCAAAGGGCGTTAACGTTTACGTCAACGGTATGCTGGTTTCTTCAGTCATCGCAACCGACCGCGATGCTGAGTTCAATACGCAGACCTGGCACGATTTCGTTACCCGCACCGAGGGTAGCGCACTTGCCATTCTGACCAAGCACAACGTTGAGGTTGATATCGACGATATCCGTGTAGAGTCCAAGACTCTGACCGATATTGCCGACACCGAAATGCCCGAGCTGCTGATCACCGAGGTCGCAGCAGGCCCGAAGAACGGCTGGGCAGAGTACATCGAGCTGTATAACCCCACCGACGATTACGTGGATGTTTCCGAGTATTCGATCCTTTACGCCGATGGTGTGTACGAGGGTGCAGCCAATGCCAAGCTGACCGATGACCGTTATGCGGCAAACGTCAACAGGAAGTACACCAATGCCTTCCATATTGGCGATTACATCGGTCAGAGCGTTCGCAGTAAAACCGCGTACTATCTGAACGAAAGCCAGTTGAAAGAATACGCAGGTCGCTTTGTATTCTTCAGCACGGGCACCACGGTTGATGACGGTCTTCGCTATACCAAGAGCGGTGCATCCTATCAGCCCAGTGATACCGGTACGTACTGCAAGGTCTACTTCCTTGAAACCTGGAACGAGCGTTACCAAAAATATAATGAAGATGGTTCGCTGAACGAGGATGTTGCTACCAACACCATGCTTGCTCCCGGCGAGTGTATGCTGATCTTCATCATGGCAGATACCACCGAAGCACTTTGGAAGTACGGTGTAAATGCAGGCAGAAACAGCAACACCACCACCGCCTTCAGCGCAAACACCAGCTTCCGTCAGCAGTATCAGAACTACGGTCTTGAAAGCTCGACCAAGGTTATCTGTGCCAACCCCTTCAACCTTGCAAACAATACGCAGCGCTACTACTATGTTGCAAAGACTGAGAACGAGCAGGGTGTTAAGATCGCTGCAAGCTCGCTCCTGAAGGACACCAGAGATCAAATCGTTTCTTATGTTGAATATGCAGCTCCCATCGTATGCGGCAGCGTGTACGAGGGCGAGGCGGGCTTGAATTCGGGTGATGAAAAGACCTTTGGTGTTTCGGGCTCTACTTCTGAGGGTTATTCGGCTGTATACCTGTACGGCGTTGATGCAAACGATGCCAAGCGCGGTACGCTGTATACCAACCTCAGCCCCACAAACCACGCACGTAAATCTCACGTTGGCTCGCTTTCGGGCTATCAGATGATCCTGTTTGAGGAGTTCTACCGCAAGAGAAATGATTCTTCTGCTTCGTTGATGATCACCGAAATCGTTCCGCGCACCAACAATCTGCTGGGTGAAGATAAGAATGCCTTCCCCGCAATGGAGATTACCAACGTTTCCTCGCAGACGATCAACCTTTACCGCTACTCGCTGGTAGCAACCGAGCTGAATGATGAATGCTCGCCCGAATTCGGCTTTACCCGCTTTGCCGAAATGAAGGCAGGTAACCCCATCAGCAAGGGTATCTACAACGGCGCTTACTACTACTTCGCAGAAAATCACATTTCCAATCCCGATACCTGCCTGGTCGCTCCCGGCGAATCGGTCGTGGTATGGTTCCTGACCGAGGGTACCTATTCCTCGTATGCCAGCGATGATGAGTTTGGCTTCGATTACTTCCGTCAGTACTGGGCCGACAACGGCAATGAAAGACTTGCTATGAAGAATGCAGATGGCTCGTACATGACCAAGGTCATCGCAGTTGACGGTACCGTCAGCGAAACACTGAATGGCGACAACTTTATGACCGCCTTCCGTCCCGAGGCATCCGGCTCGGCACTTTACGGCATTGCGCTTGCTTCTGCGGTTTCCACGCTGAAATCCAACTACGATCCCGAGGCAGTTTATAAAGGATCGGTTTCTACCTCTTCGGTACAGTCGATGACCTTCCTTGGCTCTGCCGCCGTACACTATGTACTCTCTCCCATCGAGATGGAGTCCGGCAACAGTGACACCGTTTATCTGGTCAACGAGCTGTCCTTCACCATGCCCGCCAATAAGGGTATGCGCTACACCGTTGGCATCACTCCCATCGGCAGATGCAGTGCGATGGTCAACGTTCAGAAGACCCAGTATTACAACTTTAACAACAGCTACGCTTATTATGTCGAAGCAATCGGCTCTAACCGCGTGAAGCTGCAATTCTACACTACCTCGGCTACGGTATCTCCCGCGTTGGGTCAGCTGACCGGTAAGGAAATTTACCCCTTGCTTGATGATTACCTGACCGCAAAGACCGAGGGCAATGTTACTACCTATTATGTAAATGACACCTCGCGCCTCAATGTTCAGACCCTGCAGGGTGCAGGTCTTTCCACCAAGGCGACCACTGCAAAGCTCCGCTTTGATGCGACTCTGCCCAACTCGGTATACGCATCCGTGGTATCCACCTGCGGTGCAGAGAACGTTAAGGTCGGCGCACTGATCGTCGAGTCCTCGGCACTTGGTGAGCTGAAAACCATTACCAAGGAAAAGCTTGAGGAAAAGAATATCGATTATACCGATGTTGAGGCAGTTCGCCTTTACAACAGCGGTGCATTTACGGTAGTGGGTGCATACTTTGCTGTGAATGCCGCCAACTACGGCACCGATTACACGGCAATTCACTACATTACTTATACCTTGCCCGACGGCACTACGAAAACCATTTGGTCGGCTGCTGTGGCAGAGGAGAGCGTTCAGGATGCCGCTGAGGCAGCGCTTGAGGATCTGAGCAACACTCAGACCGCTGAATACGCTTATTCCAACGGCGACGGAAAGTTCAGCCGCTACACCGCGGCAGTGCAAGCCAAGCTTCGCGCTTATATCGGCACTTGATGAGCATCAGTCTCAAGTCTATATCAAAGAAGGAGTAAATTAAATATGAAAAGATTCCTTTCGTTACTGCTTGCGGTTCTGATGGTTGTCAGCCTTGTCCCGATGCTCGCTTTGAGCGTCGGGGCAGAGGGCAGCGAGGATGATCTTGCAGCCTTCCCCGAGCTTATGATCACTGAAATTGCAGCCAACACCATTGATTTTGGCAGTTCTATCCGGATTTGGGTAGGTCAGATTCCTGCCTTTGCGGAATACAGCATCCCCTCGAACAAGGATACTGTAGGCGACGTTTTCCGCTATGTGGAAATTTATAATGCAGGCACCGAGGTCGTTGACCTTTACGATTACAAGCTGGCGTATGATGCCAATGCTTCGCTTGACGGCACGGCGGTTCGTTATGCCGATCTTGCTGCCGGTGTGGGTGAAAACCCCGCAGAGGAAGCATTGCTTGCCCCCGGCGATTGTGCCGTAATCTGGTTCCGCACCGCAAATGAAACCAGTGCAAAGCTGTCTGTCGCACAGTTCAAGGGCTATTACGAATGGCAGTATTCGTTGGCAAACACCGCTTATACTTATGCGATCGACCTTTCGGACGTCACTGTTCTTACGGTTGATGTAACCAGCACATTTGACCTTGTTACCGCGGGTCAGGTCATCTACGGTATCGTGGAAGATGCTGTTGTTGATGCAAACGACACGAATCGTGCTGATACCTGGGTTTCTTGGGTGAATTGGTATTCCCATATGGGTATTGGAGCCAACATGTTTACCGCACTTACCGTAACTGCCGGTGAAACCGACGTCACAAACGGTACAACCTTTGTTTGGAACGATACGACCCTTACTTACTACATGCCTTCTGTTGAAAACGGTTGTGCTGATGAAAACGGCAAAGCTGTTGCAGATGTTAAGTACTTTACCGCAGACCTTTCCAAGGTTACCTCGGGCGACTTCTATAACAATATCGACAAGTCTTCCTGCCATTTCCTTTACGGATACAATACGGCGAAGCCGCTTTGTGCAGGCTTCCCCTATGCCTGGGCCTCTACCGATCAGACCCCCGGCATTCTGAATAGCGTGCAGAGCGCAGCTCTGCCTGCCCCGGGTGTGGTGACCGATACTCCCGAGCTCGTGATCTCCGAGGTTGCACCCCTCCCCAAAAACGGCATATACGAATATATCGAGGTCGTCAATGTTTCGGATAAAGCAGTAAACGTCTACGATTATTCCGTGGTGCAGAGCGGCTCCTTTGTTAATCTGCGCACTGAGTTCTTCAATAAGGTAAACACGCTTATCCCGGGTGATTACGGAAACATTTACGCCGCAAGCCCCAATAGCAAGTATTACGATTACAATCTCTCCAACCCCGATTATGCAAGCGGTTGGCTCGCTCCCGGTGAGGTTGCTTTGCTTTGGAGCTGCACCGACGATGTGCCGAACAACAAGCTTCGTATGCAAAACTTCTACGGCTATTACGGCTTGGATGAAAGCGCCGTTAAGGTCTTCGCTTATGACAGCAATCCCACCGCAGGCTCGGTTCATATGAATCTTCCGAATTTCGGATTCCTTATGATCGGTCTTGCCAAGAACGAAAAGATCGGCTGGACGGGTGATCCTTACGTT
>JBGVCY010000036.1:0-5728 GCA_045119135.1 Eubacteriales bacterium
CACCTTCAGCTCGTAGCCCGAGTTGGTAAGGATGTAATCGGCAAGGTTGTATGCCATATTTTTGGTGATGAGATCCGCATCTGCGGGGTAAACGATCACGTAATCGGTGATCGGCGTGCCCGAGATGGAGAGGGCGCCAAGGGTGTAATCGTAATCCTTGCGGTCGCTGAGGTCTTCGTAGACGAAAACGGTTTTTTCACCGGAATCGATGTAGGTTTCGGTAAAGTATGCAACGGCGTTCTCGGTCGCCTCGGGCGAGCCGCCTGCGATGATGACACGCTCGTTTTCAAAGGTGATGGCGTAGTCCTTTGCGCGCATCGAGGCGATCGCCTCTTTGGATTCGGCACGGTTGGTTTCGCCTACAACAATCTCCTTCGCGGTGGAGGGCAGATCGCTTTCCTTTGTGGCATCGTCACTTTTGAAGGTAAGGGTTACGCCTGTGGCATCCTTAATGGCGTTTCGCAGTGCTTGCGCCGCCTCGCGCTCGGTTTTGTTTTCGCTGGAGTAAATGATGACGTACTCACTTGTGCCGTCGGCAACAAGGTTGATAGGCTCTTCATCCTTTTTACACGCGGCAAGCAGGGGAAGCACCAGCAGAATCGCCAGCAGGAGGGAAAGGGAACGCTTGAAAACAGGTTTTGACATAACGTATTCTCCTTTATTTTATTCGTCGTCATCGTCGGCGCGGTGGGGCGCCTCGATTTCGTGGAATACCGATTCAGGGGTTTCGCAGATGCAGAAGCAGTTGGCAACCTCGGTTGATACAAAGCCCTTGATCAGGTCGGTGCCGATGACCGAGATGATGTTATCCCAAAAGCCGTTGATATTATAAAGAATGATGGGCTTGCTATGTCGACCCAGCACGCGCAGGGTCAGGATCTGAAAGAACTCATCAAAGGTGCCGATGCCGCCGGGCACGATGACAAAGGCATCTGCTTTTTCTTCCATAATGGTTTTGCGTTCTGCCATGGTTTCGGTGGCGATCAGCTCGGTGCAAAGGTCGCTGACAGGCTCCAGTGTGTGCATAAAGTGGGGGGTCACGCCCACGATTTTGCCACCGCATTCCGCCATGCCACGTGCCGCCGCGCCCATCAGACCCGTGGCACCTGCACCGAATACCATAGTGTGGCCGCGGCGCGCCATCACACGCCCCAGCTCCTCAACGCGGTCGATATATACGCGGTCGATGCGATCGCTTGCCGCGCCGTAAAGGGTAATGTTCATAAGCTACCTCCTATCGGATCAATCGGTTTTCTTGCGTGCTGCTTTTCTTTGCGCCCATTTTTCCTCGTTTGCCTGAATCCGCGCGATCTCGGCATCCTTATTCTTACTCCAGGCAAAGCTGAAGTGCATTTCGGTGCCGTGGATCATACGCTTGATGTTGGTAATATGCATCAAAAGGATCACTGCCATTGCTACGTAAAGGATACCGACCGAGATCCATCCGCCTTCGGCGAACAGCAACAGGTCGAGTCCTTCACTGCCAAGAAAGCCGTAAAGAAGGGGGATGATGATCGATGCCGTAATGGGAACAAGGCAAAGGTAATCGGTAACCAGCGCCACCACGATCTCAATGGCAAGCATGATCAGCAGCAAGCGCCAATCGATGGCAAGCAACAATCCGCCAAGGCACGCTGTGCCCTTGCCGCCACGGAATTTCATATAGAAGGGGAAAATGTGACCGATGATGGCGGCGGAGCCTGCAATCGCGGCGGCGAAGGCAAAATCCTGAAAGATGACGGGAGCCAGCCAATAAGCGGCACTTGCCTTCAGGATATCAAAAACGGCGCTGACGATGCCTACCCATTTGCCCATAGTGATCAGGGCGTTGGAGGCACCCGCATTGCGTGAGCCGTGCTTGCGGATATCGATGCCGCGCAAGCGACCGATGATGTAAGCGGGGTTGACGGTGCCGAGGATGTAACCAAACAAAAAGCAAAGTAAAATTTTAGGTAACATTGGTTTTCTCACTTTCTAAGGGTACTATACAGTATACCACAAAAAGAAGGATTTTACAAGTCCCGCGCGTGCAAGGCGAACTTTTGCAGAATCGTGTGCGGTCGGTAGGAAAGCTTAGCGGCGCGCAGATTTTCAAGTCCCATATCGTCCTCGCGGTTGACAAAGGCAAGGTCGGGATGCCTTTCGCGCATCATACGCACAAATTCGCGGTTGATCACAGGGTAAGCACCACGCCACGCGGGCAGGGATTTTTCAAAGTGAACGCAAAGGGTGTCCTTGCCTAACATTTCTCCCACAGTAAAGGCGATCGCCACGTCCCCGACGGTCAACACCGCGCCCGAAAGAGACAACTCGTCAAACGCCTCGAATGCACGAAAAATGGCAGCACGTTCCTCCAAAGAATAGGATTCCGATGCTTCGCCCCACGCAGAAAGAATAGCGCGGCAGGCGGGAAAATCGGCAGGCGTGAGAGGGTGTATCTGCCAATCGTGCGCGGCACTGAAAGCGTTGATGTGATTGCGCTTTCCGTGTAGCTTTTTGCCCGAAAGGGTGGCAAGCGATTCGGCAGTGTAGATATAATCGGCAAAATCGCGGGTTTCGCTGACGGTGAAGCGCTCGCGAAGCGGTGCAGGAATTGTGGAGAGCTGCGCCTCGGTCACGCCGATCAGTGTCAGTCTCTCGTTCTGCTGCTTTGCCTCGGCAAGCAGTGCCTCAATTGCGGGTGTGGGATCGCCATTGCCCACGGGAAACAGATAGCAAAATTTGACCCCGTCCTCGGTGGTACGAACCAGAATATGGTTGCCAACGCGCGCAATCATCTGGTGATAGGTGTCGTTCCATAGGTATAGATTTCCGGGGGCGTAATCGGCACTTTTTACGCAGTTGCGCTGCCAGACCGCAGTATATTCCGCAAGAGCAGAGAGGGTGATGGGAGACCAGGTCAGTGCCTGGGTGGTGGAGATTTGCATAGATTCCTCGTTTATTTTTCCTTGTAATACAGCATACAGTGGCAAAAGCCCTCAAAATCGGGGTCGGCGATCTGCTGCTTGAACTCGGCGCACATACACTTGGTTGCGGGTGTGCGCTCCAAGCGGCAGGGGCAATAGCCGCCGGTCATGTTTAATCCTTGGCGGATCTGTGCGACGATTTCTTTGTCGGGGTTTTCTTTGATTTTCATTATGTACCTCCGGGCTTGATTTTTGCCTTGAATTCGGATATAATAAAAGCAACGGAACAGAAAGGAGATTTCTTTCAATGGAAGTTAAGATCATCAACACATCGAATTTTGAAGAGCTGGCACACGGTGACAAGCCCTTGCTGGTTGATTTTTATGCCGAATGGTGCGGTCCATGCCGTATGCTGGCATCGGTGATTGCCGAGATCGCTGAAGAGCACCCCGAAATCACCGTCGGTAAGGTGAACGTAGACAAAGAGGGTGAGCTTGCCGCGCGCTTTGGCATTGCCTCGATCCCCTTTGTGGCGCTGATCAAGGGTGGCAACGTGGTTGCCTCGTCGCTTGGATACCGCACGAAGGAAGCGCTGCTTGCCGCACTTGGTATGTAATTACAGTATAGCATAATTCTGAAAAAAGGTAAAGCCTTTGTTGACAAAAGTGGACAAATGGCGTATAATAAAAGCATCAAATCCAAAAAGGAGAAAACGGATATGAAAATCACTAAAGAAAGTATTATCGGCGACGTGCTGGATTATAACCCCGGAACTGCGAAATTCTTTTTCGAGATCGGTATGCACTGCCTCGGTTGCCCCGCTTCGCGCGGTGAATCCATCGCAGATGCCTGCATCGTGCACGGAACTGACGCTGACGCGCTGGTTGAAAAGCTGAACGCTTTTTTGTCGGCACAATAATGCGGTAAAAAGCCGGATCCGCGGTGCGGGTCCGGCTTTTTACCAACTGAAAGGGGAAAATTATGACTGTAAAAGAATTATATGATAAATTAAACGCCACCGTTCCCGCATCGCTTTGCGCTGATTGGGATAACGACGGGCTTGCCTGCCTGCCCGATGCCTCGCGCAAGGCAAAAAAGGTGCTGGTGGCATTGGATATCACCGATCACGTGGTGCAAAAAGCCATCGACGGCGGCTTTGATGCCATTGTCGCACACCATCCGCTTTTGTTCCGCGGTATCAAGGCATTGACTGCCGAAACAGGCGTATCGCGCAAGCTGCTTCAGCTGGCACGTGCCGACATTGCTGCGATCAGCTTACACACGCGCCTGGACGCTGTCAGCGGCGGCGTGAACGATACGCTGGCGCTCTTGCTGGGTTTGCAGAGTGTCACATCCTTCGGCACGGCTGAAGATGGTGAGCTTGGCAGAATCGGCACATTGCCGCGCCCTGTCAGCGCGCACTTCTTTGCGGATTTTGTGCGCGAAAAGCTGGGTACGTTTGCCGTTTTATTTGCAGGCGATGCCGACAAAGAGGTGCGCACGGTAGCACTTGTCGGCGGCGAGGGCGGCGATTTTCTGCCCGCGGCAGTCGCGGCGGGGGCTGACCTCTTTCTTTCGGGGCGCATCGGTTACCACCGTATGCTGGATGCCGCCGAAGAAGGAATCGCTGTGATCGAGGCAGGCCACTATGCCACCGAGGCTCCTGTTTGCGCGCGCCTTGTGGAAATTCTGCACGATATTGATCCCGATCTTGAAATCGAGGTTGTTTCCTCGCAAAAAATCGAAATCATTTGTTAAAAAGGGGCAAACGGTATGACTTATGTAATCGCAAACCTGCACGGCGACAAGAAGCGCTATTTGCAGATGCTTGAAAAGATTGGCTTTGGTGAGGACGATATTCTATACGTGCTGGGTGATACTGTCGATTTCGGTGATGAATCGGCAGAGCTTTTGGTGGATATGAGTATGCGCCTCAATGTGTATCCCGTGGCGGGCGAGCACGATCTGACAGCGCTTCGTATGCTGAACGGCTTTGAGACCATGTTGCGTGACGGCAGTGCACCGAATCCTGCGTTCGCCACCGAAATGACGGCTTGGGCGGCAGACGGGGGAAGGGAAACGCTTGAGGGATACCGCGAGCTGGATGCCGATATGCGTGAGGGCGTGCTGGATTACCTTTCCGAGTTTGCGCTTTATGAAGAGGTTGAGGCGGACGGCAAGCAATATTTGCTGGTTCACGGCGGCATTGCGGATTTTGATCCGGAAAAGCCTTTGGAAGCTTACGAACCGGAAGCGTTTTTTGCACCCGTTATGGGGGATAAGCCCTTGTTTGATGACCGCGTGCTGGTGGTGGGGCATGTTCCCACGGCAAGTGGCAGAATCGAACGCGCGGACGGTGTGATCCGCATCGATTGCGGCGCCAAGGACGGCGGTGCGCTTGCGTGCCTGTGTCTGGAGACCGGCGAGGAGTATTATGTCTGAAACGAAACTGCGCCGCGCGCGTGCGCGCGGCGCTGAACAAAACCTGACTGTTACGGATCTGAACAACCTTGGCTCGGGCGTGGCGCACACCGAGGATGGGCGCACTGTGTTTGTGCCCGGTGCCGTGGCGGGGGATACCGTACGCGCACTTTGCATCAAGGTCAATACTACCTTTGCGGTTGCAAAATTAATAGAGGTTTTAGAGCCTTCTCCCGACAGGGAGGAGGGCTTTTGTGATGCCCCCGCTACCTGTGGAGGATGTGTTTACCGTTCGCTTTCCTATGCGCGCGAGCTGGAGCTGAAGCGCGATTACGTGAAGCACGCCTTTTTAAAGGCGGGGCTTTTTGATATTGAAATCGAGGAAGTGCGCCATACAGGTG
>JBGVCY010000037.1:0-4890 GCA_045119135.1 Eubacteriales bacterium
GCACGTTTCCGGATTACCCATTTGACGATGATTTTGAAACGGCGGTGCTGCGGCACGGGGACACGCGAAAGTGGTATGCCATTGTGATGCGCGTGCAGCGGCGCAAATTTGGGCAGGGAAGCGACGAGGTCATTGACGTGGTCAATCTCAAGCTACCGACCGAGATGTTTGGCTCTTTCGGTGCAACTGAGGGCGTCTATCCCGCCTATCACATGAACAAGCTGCATTGGATTTCTGTGCTTTTGCCGGACGCGCCCAATGACGTGGTGAAATTCCTTGTGAACGCCAGCTTTGAAATCACACGCGCCAAAAAGAAAGCAAAATAAGCGCAGCCCCGAGGCACATTTTGTGCCTCGGGGCTATGTCTTTATAAAAAAGGGAAGATCAAGCGCCATTGTGCTCGCGTTGCTTACACCGTGCCCAAAACCTTTCCGCAGCAGTAAACGCTGTCGAAGGGTTGGATGGTGATCGGCTTATAGGCCGCGTTGTGGGAAATCAGCTTGTTGTTTCCAAGCTCCTTCACAAAGACCTCTCCGTTGATGACGAAAATGCCGATCTCCCCGGCGCTCACGGTATCCTGCTTTTTGACCAAGATCCGATCGCCGTCAAAGAAGGTGGGCTCCATACTGTCGCCGCGCACCTCCAGCATGTAGTCCGCCTCCTCCGCGAGGGCAGTGGCGGGGATATACGCCGTTTCCTTATCCTCGGAATCAAGAAAGCTTCCCGTGCCGGCAGAAGCAGGCAAGCGGTAGAGATCGAGGGCGAACATGCGTGTTTTCTGCCGTTTTGTTTCAAGGCAGCGCGCGTGTTCGAGATCAAGCACGGCATCGACCACCTCTTTCCCGTGGTCGTCAAGCGCGCGGTATTGGACGATTTTGTTCCATTCCGCTACGGTGGGCTTGGGCGAATCGCTCTTGCAGCCGAGAAGCTCGTCCGCCGACACCCGTAAAACGGAGCAGAGCTTTACAATCTTATCAGAATCGGGGCGGCTGATGCCTTTTTCCCAGTTATAGATCACGCGCCCGGAGCTCTCGCCCATCCCGTCGGCAAGCTGTTGCTGTGTCATATTTCTCAAATCGCGCAGCTCTCTGATGCGATCGCCGATTGTTGTCATAATGGTACCTCCGATCGGTATGATACCGTCATTATATCACATAAAATTGGACTCGTCAAGAAAAAATACAAGAAATTTGTGAAAACCTCTTGACAATCTAAAAATATTGTAGTATAATGAGGGCGTTCCAAGAAAATTGGACGCCGCGCATCCCCAAAATTGAATATCACATATTGTGCCCTGAGGCCGGTGAAAATCGAGACTCTCTATGTGCCGTATGAAATGAAGTGTAATGCTCGTTTGGTGTTACGCTCTTTTCTCGGCGCACAGAATAGTCGAGTTTCATACGGCCTTTTTTGTCTTCCTTTTCGCTCCTCTTGGCGGAAAGGAGTTTTTTTATGCCATAAAATCAAATCGCGCCAGTCATTAAAAATCAAAAACGAAAGGAGAATTGTATGGAAGAAAAGGAGATTCAGAGAGAAGAGCTTCCGTGCGAAACGGAAGAAAAAACAAACGACGGTTTTTACCCCTCACCGTACAAAAGAGAGGAGAATTGCATCGCCATTATGCGGCTGACCAAGGACGGTTTCGTCACCGTGCCACTTTGCAACTTTGTCGCGTGGGTGGAGGCAGAGATCACGAGGGATACGGGCACAGAGCTGCGGCGCGAGCTGCTGATCATGGGCGAGAAGCAGGACGGCACACCCTTGCCGAGTGTTCGCGTGAGTGTGGATGAGGTGGCAAAAATGGATTGGATGCGCAACGCCTGGCCCTCGGATTGCAACCTGACCGTGACAAACTCGGTGGAGCGCCACATGCAATTCGCCATCCGTTCCACGGTGGTGCGCGCACGGCAGGAGCGCGTGTTCGAGTACACGGGTTGGCAACAAATCGACGGCAAATGGCACTATTTACTGCCCGGCAACGGTACATACGAGGTTTGCCTTGGCGGCAAGCAGCGCAATTACTGTTTGGAAACGGGCGCGAGTGACCTGGATCTGTTCCGCGCCGCTTCGCTTCTCACCGCGGATTTCGCACCGCCCGAGGTGCTGCAAACGGGGCTTGCCCTAGTGTTTCTCTCGCCCCTCAATGAATTTTTACGGCAAGCGGAATGTGAGCCCAAATTCATCCTTGCTTTGGTGGGACACACGGGTTGCCGCAAAAGCACCTTGGCGGCGTGGCTGTTGTCCTTCTTCGGTAAGTTTTCTGCCACCGATCTGCCCATGTCCTTCCGTGATACCGCCAACAGCATGACCTACAACGGCTTCACCCTTAAGGATATCCTCACCTGCGTGGACGATTATCACCCCACCGCAAGGCGGGAAAGTGCAGGGATGAAGGCGAACATGCAGGTGCTTTGCCGTGGCTACGGCGATCGCGCCGCGCGCAACGGCTTAACCTCTACTTATCAACTGCGCGAAGCACGCCCGCCGCGCGGAAACGTGATCGTCACTGCCGAGCAGATTCCCGACGTGGGGGAATCGGGTGTTGCGCGCCTTCTGTGCGTGGAGATGGCAACGGGGTGCGTGGACCTCGCGAAGCTCACCGAAATGCAACGATTCGCGACGCTCGGCGTCTTTCGGCGCGTGATGGCGGCATACGTGCAGTGGTTGCGCGACAAGTTCCTTGCGGACGAGCCCCGCGTGAGCGAATTTTTGGCGCTTTTGCGAGACTTTTACGAGGAAAGGCGTGAGTGTTGCCGCGAGGAGCTCCAGCGCGAAAATATCCGCTTTCATGCCCGCACGGCAGACGCCGTTGCCTGCCTTGAGCTGGGATACGCCATGATGCTTTGCTTCTTTCGCAGTATGGGGATGCTGCACGACGATATGGAGCAAAAGCACCGTGAGGTGTTTCACCGGATGATGCTGTCACTGGCGGCGAAGCAGGCGGCGTACGTGGAATCGGACAAGCCCACGCACATTTTTATCCGCAAGCTGATGGGGTTGCTGGATGCAGGCGAATGCGCCGTTCTGCCGCGAAGCACGCCGAGCACGCTACCGCCCAACTTCGTGGGATACGAGGACGAGGAGTTTTATTATCTCATCCTCGAGAACACGCACCGCCTGGTCAAGCGCATGTGCGACACGCAGGACGAGAGCTTTGCCATCAGCGCCAAGGCGCTTTCCAAGGCATTGTTTGAGGAAGGGTACCTGCAGCAGATCAGTGGAAAGAACACCGGTACCATGCGCTTTGGCAACGTGAGCCGCCGCGTGATGCGCCTGCGCAAAGCGGCTGTGGAGGAGGTGATGCGCTGTGAGTAAAACAAGCGGTACAAGCGGTACGGCGCGGCACTGCCTTGCGGAAACGCTGTTTTTTAGCGGTACGCGATGCGGTTTTGTATCGCGTTCGGAACCCTGCAAAGCCTTGCGGCGCCTGCTGTATCGCGTGTATCGCAAAATATATAGATACCTCTTTCTGCATTTGGAGCGCGCAGGACGCGTGATTGCGAGTTTCGCCTTTGTATTACGGACCGCTACGGCGGGCCGCAAAGGCATCGGGCTAAGCCCATACCCCTATAAAAACGAAAGGAGAAAAGTATGAAAAGAGAAGTCATTATTCCGTTCCGCGTCAGCGCACGGGAAAAGGAAGAATTGGAAAAGAAGGCCGCCGCGTGCGGCTGGTCTTTGAGCGACTACATCAGGGCCTGCATTAGCGCCACACACGTGACCGTGATCGAGGGCGCGGACGCGCTCACCGACGAGCTGCGGCGCATCGGCAACAACTTAAATCAGCTCACGCGCCACGCCAACACGGGCTTTGTGGACGTGGTGGATCTGCGCGAAACAAGAAGGGAGGTGGCACGCATTTGGCAATTGTTAAATTCATTGTGTCAGGGAGCCCCTTAAAAACCGTGTTGAATTATGTGACGAACAAGGAAAAGACCGACGATCTGCTCATCTCGGGCGTGCAGTGCAGCCCCGAAACGGCGCTGGATGAGTTCCATTTCGTCAAACGAAAATTCCGCAAGGAGGATGGTAGGCAGTACTATCACATCGTGCAATCCTTCAGCCCGGATGACGATATCACACCCGAGATCGCCCACGAGATCGGCGTGCGGCTGGCGGAGTATTTCAAGGGCTATCAGATCCTCGTCGCCACGCACGTGGACAAGGGGCATATCCACAACCATCTGGTGATGAATTCGGTGAGTTACCAGACGGGCAAGAAATTCCATCAAACGCGCGAGGATATGCTCCGCGTCAAGGCCTACTCCAATCGGCTCTGCCGTGAATACGGGCTCTCGGTCACCGAGGAGAAATCCAGCTTTGGCAAGATGCCGAAATGGAAGCAGGACCTGCGCAATCTCGCCTATCGCGTGGCTTGCCGCACGCGCAGCCGCGAGGAGTTTATTTATGAAATGGAGATGCATGGCTACACGGTGGATTGGCGTGAGGGCTACAAGTACATCACCTTTACCACGCCCGACGGGCACAAATGCCGCGACAGCAAGCTCTTTGCCGAGCAGCTCTTGCGGCAAAATCTGGAGGCGTACTATGCGATGGGCGGGTGCGCGTCGCCGATGGCAAAGCAATATCAGGAATATGTAACCAACATCGACACCAAGGTAGGCTACACCACGGGGCACGGGCTTTTTGATCTACTGACAAATGCCCTTGCTCTCGTGCCGCCCGAGCAAAGACAACAGCCCAAGTATACCCCTGCCGAGCGCGACAAGCTCGCCGTCATGGAGCTGGAACAGGCGGGCATTTCGGTAAAGCCGCGCGGTGCGGCACAGCAAACCGAGGACGAAAACAACGAACAAGGATTTTATTTATAAGAAAGTGAGGATTTACAATATGGGCAGACCCAAGAAAAAAGAAAAAAGCATCCGTTTC
>JBGVCY010000038.1:0-19412 GCA_045119135.1 Eubacteriales bacterium
GGCGCGCACCGTGCGGCGGAAAAGATCAACGCTCTTGGGCTGATACGGCTTTTTCTCGTGTAGCTTGATACGCACCACGGTCGAGGATACCGAAGGGGGCGGCATAAAATTGCCTGCCGCCACGGTAAACAGCTTTTCTGCCGTGCCGTAGTAATTGAGGATCGCGGTAATCGCGCCGTAAGCCCCCGATCCCGCACGGGCGCAAAGGCGGTCGGCAACCTCGCTTTGAATCATAATGGTGATATAGCGGAAGGGAAGCTCGCTTTCCAGCAGCTTCATCAGAATGGGCGTGGTGATGTAATACGGGAGATTGGCGCAGACCGAAACGCCGCCTTTTTCAAAATACGGGGCAAGCAGGGCATCAAGATCCGCCTTCATCACATCCTCGTTGACGACCTTGACGTTGTCAAATTCATCAAGCGTATAGGAAAGAACAGGGATCAGACCCTTGTCGATCTCAACGGCAAGCACGTTTTCATAGCGCTCGCAAAGCTCGCGCGTCAGGGTTCCGATGCCGGGGCCGATCTCAAGAATACTCTCGTGTGCGGTATCGGTGCAGGAATCGGCAATATCCGAAACGATCATGGGATTGGTCAGAAAATTCTGCCCGAATTCCTTGCGGAAGCGAAGGCCAAACGCCTCCATTAAATTTTTCACGGTTCTTACGTCGCAAAGATTCATATGGCACCTCTTTAACAGTTTAACACAGGTAGATTATAGCATAGACCAAACGCAAAATCAAGAGAGAGAAGCAAATCGCGGAAATACGCCTGCCGCTTGGATAGAAAAAGAGAGCAAGTCTTACTTGCTCTCTTTTTTTGGTGGGGACGGTTGGGATCGAACCAATGACCTCATGCATGTCAAGCATGCGCTCTAACCAGCTGAGCTACGCCCCCATACGGAAATCGCCGCGTCGAATATTATAACACAGACGAAAATAAATTGCAACCCTTTTTTGCGATTTTTCAAAAATTTTTTTCGCGCTCCGAAAAAGGAGGAAAACGGGTGAGAAATTTCCGAAAAAATTGAAAAAAACACACAAAAAATTGCTTGAAGTATTTGCATTTCAAAAAGCAGTATGTTATAATAAAGATAAATATAGCAATAAAAGGGTGAGGCTCCGCTTCCCCTTGCGACATATAAGGCGGTATGTGATGAAAGAATTATTCGATAAGCTGTTTTCCGGCAGCTTCTCACTGACATATTTTACCGATCCCTTCCGGGATTTCGGCTGGCGCGAGGCGCTTGATATCCTGGCGCTTGCACTGCTGTTTTTTGCATTCTATCTTTTTGTGCGCGACCGTCGCGCAGGTAAGCTGTTTATCGGTCTTGTGGTGGTCATTGTGCTGTACGCTGCAAGCGAGCTGCTTGATATGTACGCCCTGCGGTATATCTTCGGCGGCTTCTTTGGGTACGGCTTGGTGGCACTTGCCATCATCTTCCAGCCCGAGCTGCGTGCGATTATGGAGCGTGTCGGCTCGATCCCCTTCCGCGGGTTGAAGGGAATTGGCGTTGAATCGCGCGATCTCTCGCTCTCTCCCAACGCCGTTGACGAAATCGTCGAGGCAACCAAACAGCTCTGCTTCTCCAAAACGGGCGCATTGATCGTGATCGAGCGCTCGACTAAAATCGGCGAGTATATCGAAACGGGTACGGTGCTGAACGCCGACCTTTCCTCTGAGCTGCTGCGTGCGCTCTTCTTCGACAAGGCACCCTTGCACGACGGTGCAGTGATCATTCGCGGCGGCAGAATCCACGTGGCAGGTTGCTATTTGCCCCTTTCCGAAAAAACCGATATTTACAAGGAGCTTGGCACGCGTCACCGCGCCGCCGTCGGTATTTCCGAGCAAAGCGACTCAATCGTCATCGTGGTTTCCGAGGAAACCGGAACCATTTCGGTTGCCTTCAAGGGCAATCTGTATCGCCATTTCACCTCGGTCTCTCTGCGCCGCAAGCTCTTTGAGCTGCTTGGCAAGCAGGAAAACGAGTAAGGCAAGCGGAGGAACGCAATGAAACGCAAGAAAATTGATATAGAAAACCAAAACGAACAGCAAAAGGGGGAATACGTCGTTCACCGCAGCCGCCTGTCGGATGTGATCGCGATCGTCGTGTGTCTCGCCCTTGCATTGGTCATCTGGGTGGCAGTGATGAACGCCCCGGATACCGATTATATCGCCACCGAGGTGCTTGCCACCTCGGGTGAATACACCTACACCCTCTCCGAAGCGCATCTTGAGGTTGAGGGAACGGTTGCCGATCTGCGCCGTGCCAAAAGCATTGGCATCTGCGTGCCGCAGGATATCGTGCCGGGTGTGCCGTATACCCTGACCGAAGAGGATCTTGTCATTCCCGAGGGGGTACGTTTGGTCGGTACGCTTGAGCTGACGCTGACGGTCAGACAAAAGTAATGTCTGTTACAGCCAACGCCCTGTTGCTTTCGGGCATCCGCGCCCCCTTTGACCTGCCCGAAGGAGAGGTTCTCAAAATAGCAAAACGGAAAATGAAGCGCCTGTGCCACGCTGACACGGAGCTTCATTTTCGCCTTTATAAAAAGTCTTTTGATGCGCGGCATAAAGACGATATCAAGCAGGTCTGTACGGTGCTGGTCACGCTATCAGCCCCTTGTACCTTCGCCAAAAGCGATCTCGCCGCCGCAGGCGCACGTCCCTTTGTTGACGAGCAGCCGACCGTGATCCGTGGCACCGAAGCAATGGCGGCAAGCCCCCTTGTGGTGGGTATGGGTCCTGCGGGACTGTTTGCCGCACTTGCGCTGGCAGAGAACGGCTATGCGCCCACGATCATTGATCGCGGCGACTGCGTTGCGGATCGTGTGGCGGCTACCGAACGGTTTCGAAACGGCGGCGCGCTGGATACCGAATCCAACGTGCAGTTTGGTGCGGGTGGAGCAGGCACCTTTTCCGATGGCAAGCTGGTAACCCGTGTAAACGATCCGCTTTGCAATTGGGTGCTTTCGCGTCTTTTGGAGTTCGGCGCTCCCGCCGACATTATGACCCGTGCCAAGCCTCACATCGGCACCGATATTCTGCGTCGCGTGGTCGATGCCTTGCTTGCCCGTATCGAAGCGCTTGGCGGCAGAGTGCTGTATCGCACACGGCTTCTTGATTACCGTATGGAAAAGGGCGGCGTGCGCGCCATCACAAGCCAGGGCGACATCTTTGCAGGTGCCCTGGTGCTTGCCATCGGACACAGCGCGCGCGATAGCTTTGAAATGCTGTTTTCGCATCCGCTGTCGCTTGAGCCGAAGCCCTTTTCGGTGGGCGTTCGCATCGAGCATCTGCGCGAGGATATCGACCGCGCACTTTACGGCGACTATGCAGGACACCCTGCGTTGGGGCCCGCCGAATACGCGCTTTCTGATACCACGGGCGAGCGCGGTGTGTACACCTTCTGTATGTGCCCGGGCGGCGAGGTGGTTACCGCCGCATCCGAAGAGGGTGGTGTTGTGGTGAACGGTATGAGCTACCACGCGCGCGATGGAAAAAATTCCAACGCCGCCGTGCTGGTATCGGTCACTCCCGCCGACGTGGGTGGAGATATTCCTTCCGCCATCGCCTTTCAAAGAAATCTTGAGCAAAGTGCCTTCCGTGCAGGCGGTGGTGATTATGCCGCACCTGTCGAAACGGTGGGAGACTTTCTCGGCGCCTACCGCGCCACCGCACCCACGCGCGTACAGCCGACTTATGGCGGCGGACGCGTTCGCGTGGCGGATCTTTCGGCAGTTCTGCCCCCCTTTGTTTCTGCGGGACTTGCGGCAGGTCTTGCCTCGTTTGATAAAAAAATTGCGGGCTATGCTACCCCCGATGCCGTGCTGACGGGTGTCGAGACCCGCACATCTTCCCCCTTGCGCATCCTGCGCACCGAGGCGAAGAACGCCCTTGGCGAGGATCTTGTCTATCCCGCAGGCGAGGGCGCAGGGTATGCGGGCGGTATTACCAGCGCGGCGCTTGACGGCACACGCATCGCCCTTGCGATAATGGCGCGCTTTGCGCCGAAAGGAGAAGCACTGTGAAAACGATTGCCACCGTGATCGAAACACCGGAAAAGGGAATCGCCGTGATCAAGGTTGAACGGCAGTCGGCGTGTGAGGGCTGTCACCGCGCCACCGAAGAGAACGGCTGCTCGGTTTGCACCCTGCTTGGCGGTAAGAATGCCGCCAACGCGCGCGCACGCAATGATGTGGGCGCCACCGTGGGCGACCGCGTAGCAATCGAAAGCCGCACAAGCCGCATTCTTTCCTATGCGGCGCTGGTGTTTCTGCTTCCCGTTGCCTGCCTGCTGGCAGGATATTTTATCGGCACTCTGATCGGTGGCGAAACCGTCGCACTGATCGCCGCAGCCGCCGCGTTCCTTGCATCGCTTGCTGTGCTGTATTGCTATTCGCGCTTTGTGGTTGCAAAGCGCCTTGATATTGAGATCGTTTCGGTGGTCACACCGCATACCGAAGCGTAATGCTTGCAGAAATCTGAAAGGAGGTGCCACGCAGTGGATACCCGAAAGAGAAACAAGATATGGGCTCTGCGCCACGAGGACGATGCCCCCGATGCCGCAACCATCAACGCCTTTGCTGCTGAGATCGGTCTGTCCCCCATCTGTGCGCGCCTTCTTTGGTCGCGCGGACTTTGTGATGCTGCATCGGTCAGGCGCTTTCTTGCCTGCGAGGATACGATGTTCCACAGTCCCTTTTTGCTACGTGACATTAAGCCTGCTGTCGAGCGCATCCGCCGTGCCATTGACGATCACGAAAAGATCGTCATTTTCGGTGACTATGACGTGGACGGCGTGACCTCGGTCAGCCTTTTGTATCTCTATCTCTCGGGCAAGGGCGCCGACGTGGGGTATTACATCCCCAGCCGCCACGCCGAGGGCTATGGCCTTTCGACTGCCGCGATCGAGCGCTTGGCAGAGAAGGGCGTCACCTGTATTATTACCGTAGATACGGGTATCACCGCCGATGCCGAGGTTGAATTTGCCGCCTCGCTTGGCATCGATATGGTCATCACCGACCACCACGAATGCCATCAGACCCTGCCGCGTGCCGTGGCAGTGGTCAATCCGCACCGCCCCGATTGCCCCTATCCCTTTAAGGATTTGGCTGGCGTTGGTGTGATTTTCAAGGTCGTTGCGGCGATTGAGGCGACACTCGCGATCGAGAACGGCGAAAAAGAGATCGACGGCGTGCGCCGCGTGGCGCGCGACTATGCCGATCTTGTTGCCATCGGCACCATTGCCGATGTGATGCCCATTACCGATGAAAACCGCCTGATCGTCACGCTGGGTCTTAGACGCATCGAAACCACCGAGCGCGTAGGTCTTGCGGCACTGATCGAAGAGGCATCTGCGGGCAACCGCACCGACCAAAGCCGCCCTGTGGTCAAGCGCAAGATCACCTCGTCCTTTGTGGGCTTTGGTCTTGCCCCCCGTATCAATGCGGCGGGCAGAATGAGCGAGGCTTCGCACGCCGTCGAGCTGCTGCTTTCCGAAACGCCGGAGGAAGCGCACGCGCTTGCCGTCTCGCTTTGCGAGATCAACAGACAGCGCCAAACCGAAGAAAACCGCATTGCCGAGCAGGCGTATCGCCGCATCGAAGAGGAGTTTGATCTTGCCAACACCAACGTGCTGGTGCTGGAGGATAACGGCTGGCGACAGGGCATTATCGGTATCGTTTCCTCGCGCGTGACCGAGCGCTTCGGTCTCCCCTCGATCCTTGTTTCGTTTGACAATGCAGGTGAGGGCTTTGATTCCCCCGACGATATCGGTAAGGGCTCGGGACGAAGCGTGAAGGGTATGAACCTTGTCGAGGCGCTTTCCTCTTGCAGTGATCTGCTTGTCAAATTCGGCGGACACGAGCTGGCGGCGGGCCTTTCGATTCGCCGCGGCGATCTGGAGGAGTTCCGCCGTCGCATCAACGCCTATGCCGCTGACCGTCTGCCCGAAAGCGGGCTTTCGGTGCGCCTTGAGGCAGACCTGGAGCTGTCGCTTTCCGATGTCAGTCTGCCCCTTGCCGAGGAGTTGACACATCTGGAGCCCTTTGGTGTTGCAAACCCTGTGCCGCAGTTCATTCTGCGCGATCTGCGCATTGACCGCATCACCGAGCTTGGCGGCGGCAAACATTTAAAGCTACTGGTTTCCTCGGGCGATATCGCGCTTTACGCGCTCCTGTTTTCGACCACGCGCTCGCAGTTTGAGTATCACGAGGGCGATCGCATCGATCTGCTTTGCACGATCGATGTCAACGAATTCCGCGGCACGAAAAGCGTACAGCTTGTGGTGCAGGATTTCAAGGAATCCCGTCGCTTTGCAGACGAATATTCGGCTATGAAAGAGCGCTATCTTGCTGTTCGTGCAGGCGCGCCCTTTGAAAAGGAAGAGGAGCTGGTACCCGACCGCCCCGATTTTGCCCACGTTTATACGGTGCTTCGCCGCGAGTTCCGCGCAGGACACGATGTGTTCACCGAGCGCTCGCTTCTGGCACTTGTCAATATCGGCGCACCGAAACGCATCAATTACGTGCGCCTCAAATACATCCTTGAAATTTTCCACGAATTGCAAATCTGCGGGGTAGAGGAGATCGAAGAGGGGGTATACCGCTTCGATATCTACTTCAACGCCTCGCGTACTAATATTGAAAAGTCATCGATCCTCAGAAAGCTGAGAAGTCAACAGAAAAAGGAGGGGTGAGAGATGACAGGAGAAGTGCATACCGATATCAGCCGATTGCTTGAAATTCTCGAAGCATCGGGCAATAACTATAATACCGAAAAAATCAATCAGGCGTTTGAGTACGCCGCACTGTTGCACGAGGGTCAGCGCCGCAAAAGCGGCGAGGCGTATATCTCGCATCCCATTGCCGTTGCCGAAATTGCCGCATCGCTGGGCCTTGATTCCGATTCGATGTGTGCGGCACTGCTGCACGACACGGTTGAGGATTGTGCCGACAAGACAAATCTGAAGGAAATCGAAAAGCGGTTCGGCGCCGACGTAGCGATGATCGTTGACGGCCTGACCAAGATTCAGGTGATGCAGGTCGAGGATAAGGAAGAGGCGCATCTTGAGACCCTTCGCAAGATGCTGCTTGCCATGTCTAAGGACGTGCGCGTGATCATTATCAAGCTTTGCGACCGCCTACACAATATGCGCACGCTGGATGCGAGATCGGATGAAAAGCAGCGCACCACGGCGCTGGAAACGATGCACGTTTATGCACCCCTGGCGCACCGCCTCGGTATGCAGCGCATCAAGCAGGAGCTGGAGAACATCAGCCTGCGCTACCTGGACCCCTATGGCTATGACGAGGTCAAGAGCGACATTGAGCGCAAGTACGGTCAGCACACCGATTTCGTCGAGCATATCCGTAAGGAGGTAGACGAAAAGCTGCGCGCCAACAATATTCATTTCACGCTGGAAGGGCGCATCAAATCGGTATACAGCATCTACAAGAAAATGTATACCCAGAACAAGAGCTTTGATGAAATCTATGACTTTTACGCCCTGCGTATCATCGTGGATACCGAGCTTGAGTGCTACACCGCGCTCGGCATCATTCACGAGGCGTACAATTCGATTCCCGGCCGTTTTAAGGATTATATCTCTACACCGAAGCCGAACCTGTATCGCTCGCTTCACACCACAGTGATCGGGCGCTACGGCATCCCCTTTGAGGTGCAGATCCGAACCTGGGATATGCACCATACCGCAGAATACGGTATCGCGGCACATTGGAAATACAAGTCGGGCGCTCACAGCAAAGAGGAAATGGATAAGCGCTTGCGCTGGGTGTCCGAGCTGCTGGACGCTGAGGGCGAGACCCGCGACCCCGACGAATTTATGAGCGCCCTGAAGACCGATTTCTTCCAGGATGAAACCTTCGTCTTTACCCCCAAGGGCGACCTGATTACTCTGCCGCAGGGCTCGACCGTGATCGACTTTGCCTACGCCATTCACTCGGCGGTGGGCAATAAGATGGTGGGCGCCAAAATCAACGGTATGATCGTGCCCATCGACCGCGTGCCACAGAACGGCGAGATCGTTGAGATCATCACATCCAATTCGGGCAAGGGACCCAGCCGCGATTGGCTTGGCATCGTCAAGACCAGCGAGGCGCGCGGTAAGATCCGCCAGTGGTTCAAGCGCGAGAAACGCGCTGATAATATCCAGATGGGTAAAGCAGCGATCGAAATGGAGATGAAAAAGTTCGGTCGCACGACAAACGAAGCACAGCGCACCGAGATCATCGCCGCCACCGCTCAGCGTATGGGCTATGCCTCGGCTGAGGATTTCTTCAACATCATCGGCTACGGTGGACTTTCGATCGGCAAGGTGACCACGCGACTGCGCGAGGAGTTTGATAAGGTCATCCGTCCCGAGGTGCAGGAAGCGCCTCACACCCCCATCGAGGCAGAGCAGATCCGCACCGCTCCCGCCCCCCGCCACATCCGCAAAAACAGCGGCATTGTGGTGGATGGCGAAAGCGGATGCCTTGTCAAGTTTGCGCGCTGCTGTAACCCGTTGCCAGGCGATGCCGTCATCGGCTTTGTCACGCGCGGCTTCGGCATCTCCATCCATAAAATCGATTGCCCCAACGTGCAGCTTGGTATGAAAAAGCCCGAGGATGCAAGCCGTTGGGTTGAGGCACATTGGGAAACCGACCATAAAGGCGAGGTGCAGGGCGTATTTGAGGCGCTGGTGCAGGTTTACGCTTATTCAAGCCTGACCATCCTTGCCGATATTACGATGGCACTTGCCGATATGCGTGTGCTTCTGTTGCAGATCAACACCCAAAAGAAGAGCGACGGGCGTATGATCATTAATTTAAAAATCAGCTGTAAGGATGTCGATCATTATCATTCGATCGTCTCGCGCCTGCGCGGACTTCGTGACGTGATCGGTATTGAGAGAGGATTTTCATGATAGCAGTATTACAGCGCGCCGCCCGTGCGGCGGTGCGCGTTGACGACAAAACCGTGGGCGAGATCGGCAAAGGACTCCTCATTCTTTTGGGTGTCGCTACCACCGATACCGAGCGCGATGCCGAGGCGCTTGCCCGCAAGATCGCGCGTTGCCGCATTTTTGAGGATACCGAGGGTAAAATGAACCGCTCGATTCTTGATGTGGGGGGCAGTGCGTTGGTGGTGTCCAACTTCACGTTGCTTGCCAACTATACCCACGGCAACCGCCCCGATTATTTCGGCGCGGCAAGACCTGATAAGGCGATTCCGCTGTACGAGTATTTCTGTGACCTTTTGCGCGGCGAGCAGCTGCCTGTTGCCACGGGCGAATTCGGCGCCGATATGCGCGTGATGCTGGAAGGGGATGGCCCCGTTACCATTGTAATGGATTCACAAGAACTGATTTCGGATAAGGAGAGAGCGTAATGAAGCTGCATATCACAGGCGGTATGAACGAATATTACGTTCAGACCCTTTGTATGATCTTCTTCCCGGGCGAAAAATTCTCGGGCGAGGAGACTGAAAACGAGCCCGTGCTGTGGCTTGACGTGGCAGAAAGCGCCGAGGCGATCACTGCCTCTGCCCGCCTTTCCTATCAGGGCAAGGAGGCACGCTCGACCCGCACCGTTCCGCTGGATAACGACCACACCCTTGACCGCACCCGCAAGATCGCGGTGGGCTATGTGGTGCTGGAGACTGCGGGCGAAATTATGCATTACCGCCCTTCGTGGGGGATGCTGACGGGTGTGCGCCCCTCAAAGATCGCCACCGAGCTTTTGCTGAAGGGTATGAGCAAGACCCGCGTGCGCCGCACGCTGGCATCCGACTATATGGTGATTCCCAAAAAGGCGGCGCTTGCCACCGAGGTGGCATTGCGCGAAATGGAGATCATCGGCACGCCCGATCCCCGCGATTGCAGCGTGTATATCTCGATTCCGTTCTGTCCCACGCGTTGCTCGTATTGCTCGTTCGTTTCCTACACCTCAAAGCGTTTGCTGTCGCTCATTCCCGATTATCTCACGCTTCTGTGCGACGAGCTGCGCCGTAAGTTTGCCGCCATCCGAGAGCTTGGACTCCGCGTGCTGACCGTCTATATTGGTGGCGGCACTCCCACGATTCTTGATGCCGCACAGCTGGAAACGCTGCTTAAGACCGTGAACGAGGAAACCGATGTGTCGGCACTGCGTGAGTTCACGCTTGAGGGCGGTCGCCCCGATACCATCGATGCCGAAAAGCTGGCGATTGCCGCGGCTTATGGCGTTACGCGTGTCTGCGTAAACCCCCAAACCCTTTGTGACGAGGTGCTGAAGGGCGTTGGCAGATGCCATTCGGCAGAAGATTTTTATCGCGCTTATGATATTGCGCGCGGCGCGGGCATACAGTGTATCAATACCGATCTGATCGTCGGTCTGCCCGGTGACGATTTCAAATCCTTCTTCGCCACCTATGACGAGATCATTCGCCTTGCCCCCGAAAATATCACTGTACATACCTTCTGTGTCAAGCGCGCGGCTGAAATTCTGCGCGAGGGCAAGCGCGCCTATAACCTGCGCGGCGGAGATGCGGGAAAATGCGTTGACTATTCCCAGATCCGCGCGGCAGAGGCGGGCTATCAGCCCTATTATATGTACCGCCAGAAGAATATGGTGGGCAATTATGAAAACGTTGGCTTCGCCAAGCCCGGCACCGAGTGCCTTTACAACATCTATATGATGGAAGAGGTGCATTCGATCTTTGCGGTGGGCGCGGGCGCTGTGACCAAGCTTGTCGATTATGCTCCTGCGGGCACGGGCAAGAAATCGGTTATCAGACGTCTGTTTAACCCCAAATACCCTTATGAGTATCTGGAGGCTGACGGTGGCGTGAAGCAGGCAGAGGAGATCATCGGATTCTATCGGGAGCGCGGATTCTGACCGCATCTGCGCACCCGTGATGGGGTGATGCCTTTTGCCAACACATACGGTCGCAACCGAAAAGAAAACATTGCTTGGAGGCGTGGCGGTGCTGATGCCCGCCACGCTTTTTACCAAGATTGTGGGACTGTTCTATAAGATCCCGCTGATCGCCATCGTGGGCGTTGAGGGAATGGCGTATTTCCTTGCTGCCTATCACGTGTACTCTTTACTGTTCGTACTGTCCGCCACAGGTCTTCCTGCGGCGCTATCCTTGCAAGTGGCGCGCGTTGCGTGGGGAGATCAACGGGGAAGTGTCGGACGTATTTTCCGTGTCGCGCTGGCGCTGTTTCTGTCGCTGGGGCTTCTTGGCACCGTGTCACTGCTGTGGGGCGCACCTGCGCTTGCCACGCGGCTTGCCATGCGCGATGCAGCCGCTTCGATTGTGGCAATCGCACCCGCCCTGCTGTTATCTGCCTTCATCGGTGCCGCCAAGGGCTTTTTCCAAGGTCACAGTCAGATGCTGCCAACCGCCGTGTCCGAGGTGATCGAGGCGGCGGGAAAGCTTGGATTCGGGCTCTTTTTTGCAGTATTTGCCAAGCGCGCAGGGCTTGCCGTGCCGCAGGTGGCGGCGTATGCCATTTTCGGTATCACCGCAGGGCTTGCCGTGGCGGCGGTCGTGTTGCTTGTCTGGCTGCTTGCGTGGAGCGTGAAGCATCGCAACGGGGGCGCGGACGACAGTCTGCCCCCACGCCGCCGCGTGCTTGGCGCCCTTGTGCGCGAGGCACTGCCCATAACGGTCAGTTCCTCGGTGATGAGCATTGTCAGCCTGATCGATACCGCGCTGATCTCATCCCGTCTGCAGGCGGCGGGTTTTGCCGCATCGGCGGCGCACGCACTCTATAGCGCTTACGGCAACCTTGCCATACCGCTTTACAATCTCGTGCCGTCGCTTTTGTCGCCCGTAACGTTGGCGTTGATGCCCCTGCTTGGCGCCGCCTTTACCAAGGGAGATCGCGAAGGGGAAAGCGCGGCATTGGGCTCGGCATTTCGGCTCTCACTGCTGATCGCCCTGCCTGCGGCGCTGGGGCTTGCCGTGTTTGCCCGTCCCATCCTTGCACTGATCTACCGCAGTGCGGGGGATGCTGTTGCGGTTGCCGCACCTGCGCTTTCCTTGCTGGCTCCTGCCGTGATCCCTGCGGTGCTGTTAAGTGTCACAGGCGCGGCGTTGCAGGCAACGGGGCATACGCTTTTGCCTGTGTTGGCAATGGGCGCGGGCGCCCTTGTAAAGCTTGGCACTGAGCTTTTGCTGTTGCCTGTTGCGGGGATTCATATCTACGCCGCACCCATCAGCACACATGCCTGCAATCTTGTGGTGCTGGTCATTGAGGCGGTTGCGCTTTCCCGCGTGTTGCACGATCGCGCCATCGGCGTGCGCGAATGTGTTCGACCTTTTCTTGCCGCCGCCCTTTCGGTGGGGGTGAGCGCTGCGCTTTATCTGTTGCTTGCCGCGCGTGTGGGCGAGCGTATCTGGCAGATGCCGCTGTCGCTCTTGGTTGCCGCGGTGCTGTATCTGCTTCTGGCACTGCTGTTGCGTGCCGTAGGGCGCGAGGAATTGGAATCTTTGCCCGCGGGCGATCGGCTTTGCCGATTGCTTGCGCGATGTAAACTATTAAAATAAAAGGAAGTGTTACAATGACCCGAGACGAAAAGATGCAAGCCATCCTTGCCAAAAAGGAATATACTGCCGCCGATCTGGTTACGATAGTAGAGCTGTTGCGCCTGCCCGGTGGTTGTCCGTGGGATATGGAGCAAACGCATCCGTCGATCCGCAACGATCTGATCGAAGAAACCTACGAGGTGATCGAGGCGATCGATAACGATGATCCCGTGCTGTTGCGCGAGGAGCTTGGTGATGTGCTGCTGCAGGTGGTGATGCACGCGCAAATGGAGCGCGAGCAGGGAAGAGCCACCTTTGATGAGATTGCAGGCGACGTCTGCCGCAAAATGATCCACCGTCATCCCCACGTGTTCGGCACGGTTGAGGTGGCGGATAGCGCCGAGGTCCTGCGAAATTGGGAAGTGATCAAAAGCGACGAGAAGGAGCGCGTGACAGTTACCGATAAGCTGCATGCCATTCCGCGCCAGCTGCCTGCCCTGATGCGTGCCACCAAGGTGGGAAAGAAGGCATCCATGATGGATTTTCCTGATACCGCATCGGTGATCGCCAAGGTGCGCGAGGAGCTTGCCGAGGTTGAGGCGGCGATCACCGCAGGCGATGCCACAGCTACCGCCGAGGAGATCGGTGATCTGTTGCTGTCGGTTGCCAGCCTGTCGCGCTTTACACGGGTCGATGCCGAGCGCGCGCTGGGTGTGGCGGTGGATAAGTTTATCGACCGCTTTGCGGCTGTTGAAAGGGCGGCAGAAGCGCTTGGTACTCCGCTTGCCGATATGAGTGTGGAGGAACGTGAAAAATTATGGCAAAATGCCAAAAAAATCAATAAAAATTGCTAATTTTTTTCAACAACCTATTGCAATTTATTGTTGGATATGATAGAATGATGATGACAATGGGCATCCCCCATTGCGTACGTTTATCGGAAAGAAAGGATTTCAGATTATGAACAAGGCAGAACTGATTGATGCAATCGTTGCAAAGACCGAGATGTCCAAGAAAGATGCAGATGCAGCCCTCTCCGCAGTTGTTGACGCGATTAAAGATGCGCTCAAGGCAGGCGATAAGGTTCAACTGGTTGGCTTCGGTACCTTCTCTGTAAAAGAGAGAGTAGCCAGAACCGGTAAGAACCCCGCAACCGGTGCTACCATCGAAATTCCCGCTTGCAAGGTTCCCGCTTTCGCAGCCGGCAAGGCTTTGAAAGATTCGATTCAGTAATCATCCCTGTGTGCGCGGCGAAAGCAAGGCTTTCGCCGCGTTCCTTTTCGTTCCGTTTATGTGAGGAAATATGAGATTAGATAAATATTTAAAGGTGTCGCGTATCATCAAGCGCCGCACCGTTGCCAACGATGCCTGCGATGCTTCGCGCGTCACGGTAAATGGCAGACCTGCCAAGGCATCGTACGATGTCAAAGAGAATGATATTATCGAGGTGGGCTTCGGCGCGCGTGTGCTGAAGCTGCGCGTGCTTTCGGTCAAAGAGATTGTGGGCAAGGCAGATGCCGCGGCTCTTTACGAGATCATCGAAGAATAAGCCAACACCTTGCCGCATATATTCTATCAAAAAGCCAAGGAGGCAGATATGATAGAAAAATCGGGCGAGGTGGCAAAAAAGCATACGCTTTCGATGTCGGCGCGCACCCATGCCGAGATTGCGGGTGTCAGTGACGTAGAAAGCTTTGACGAGGCAACCGTGATCCTTTTCACCGACTGCGGCAGAATGACCGTCGAAGGGGATGGGTTGCACGTGGGAACCCTTGATATCGCGCGTGGCGTGGTCGTGCTTGACGGCAGGATCGATGCCATCTATTACAGCGAGCAGGCACCTGCACGTCGCGGATTGCGCGCAAGGCTCTTTGGCTGATGGAGATTGATCCTTTTCTGCAATTCCGCCTCTTTCTGGCGGCGTTTGGCGCAGGGATCTGCGCGGGTCTGTTGTGGGAGCTGCTGACGGTCTCGCGCATATTGCTTGGTGCATACCGTGCTCCCGATCGCCTGCGGACCCTGTATGCCAAAAAGCTGCCGTTGCTTGGCTGTTCTGTGCCCTTTGATGGGGAAAAGCGCCTTCGCCGTGCGTGGCGCGCCGTGCTTGTGGCGGTGGGTGATATCTTTTTTTGCCTTGTCTTTGCCGCCCTTGTGATCTTGGTGCTATACCTCTTTAACGATGGTAACTTTCGCATTCTGGTGCCGTTTCTGTCACTTGGCGGGTTTGCACTTTTTCGCTTTGTCTCCACCGCGCTGCTGGAGGGAGCCGTTGCCTATTTTGCCTTCGGCTTCGCCGCACTTTGTCTTTACTGCAAGGCATTGCTCCGCCTGCCGTTTCGGTGGCTTTGGCGCTTTTGCAAATGGGCGATTTTCCGCCCCATAGCGGCACTTATCAAAAAAATCGCCGACAGGCGATCGTTACGTATTACCGTGCGGCTTTGCCGCGAACAGCTTGCGTGGGCAAGCAAGGAATTTGAAAACAGAAAGGATGATTTTGCGAATGGCAAAGAACAAAACAGAAGGCAAGCTGACGCGTCTGCAATGGACCGTTCGCATTCTGATCCTTGTGATATTCGTGGTGGCAGTGCTGATCACCGCGGGCAGACTGATGGAATGGAACCGCGAGCAGCAGCGCCTGGCGGAAGAGCAACGAAAAAAAGAAGAGCTGGAAGAAGAGATCGGCGACCTGGAGGGCGAGATTGACCGCCCCGTGGACGAGGAATACGTAAAGGACCACACGGGTACCGTCTCTCCGTAAAATCTGTTTGGCGTGTATAGATTTCCCCAAATGTGCAAAAAATGGAAAAGGACGGTAAAACCGTACTTTTTTGAGGGGGGAAATCAATATGCCAAATATGCTTCTGGATCTGATCGGGCGCCGTTGCCTGATCAAAAACGACAACGAGGAATATCTGACGGGGGATGCACGCGTTGCCTGCCACGTGCTGGCGGCAGATGACGAGTGGATCAAGATCGCCTATATCGATGGTGCAGGGAATCGCGTAACGCGCATGGAGCGTATCGAAACGCTTGACAGCGTGGTGATCTTTGACGAAAAATAAAAAAGAGCAGACACAAACGTGTCTGCTCTTTTTCTGTTAACCGAGAATACCTTTCAGGAAAATGCTGATACCGACCACAATCAGAATCACACCGCCAAGAATGGTGGCTTTTCCTGCAAACTTGGTGCCGAATTTGCGACCGATGCGCACGCCTGCAAAGCAAATGGCAAAGGTGATAATACCGATCACACAAGAGGCGAGCACCGCCTCAAGCGCCGAATAATCGGCAATGGTAAGTCCGACCGACAGCGCATCAATCGAGGTGGCAATGCCTTGCACCAGCAGGGTGGCAAAGGCGGCGGGACGCGCACAGGCGCAAACGTCGTCCTCGCATTTAGTTTGAGCGCCCTCCATGATCATTTTCGAACCGATGAACACAAGAAGACCTAACGCTACAAAGGGAATAAGCGGTTTAACGGCGGTGAAAATGTCAGCAAGGAAGGTGACAAGCACCCAACCCGTAAGGGGCATCAAGGTTTGAAAGACAGCAAATATACCCGCGATCAGCGTGGCACGGCGGCGGCTGCCGCACGGCTCGGCAAGCCCGTTGGCAAGCGATACCGAAAAGGCATCCATCGCAAGACCCGCACCAAGACCGATGGCGGTCAGAAGAAGCTCAAAGATCGGCATAACATTCCCTCCAAAAAAGAAAGCCAAGTGTGCAGATACCGATCTGCGGCTTGGCGGTCATACCCACACATTCTAGCACACCCCAAGAGCTTTGTCAATCCCTCAAAGCAGGGATTTGTGACAAACGTAAAGGGATTGCTTTACGAGAGTGCTTGAAAAAGGTGTCAAATAATGTTATAATAATAACATCATTTGAAAGGAGCTTGACAAATGACCTTTTCGGTAAATCATCCTGTTTTGTTTGTGCTGGCGGCAGTTATCATCCTGATCGTGTTGGCACAGTCGGTCTTTTTCCTTATTATGGCTTGGCGCCGTGGCGTCAAGATGGGTATGGATCAGAAAAAGCTGCGCCGCATTGCTACCAGTGCCGCCATCTTTACGATCGCACCTGCGGTGGCGATTATCATCAGCGTGGCGACCCTTGCGAAGGACCTTGGCATCCCGCTCCCTTGGCTGCGCCTGAGCGTCGTTGGCTCGCAATCCTATGAAACGATTGCCGCACAGAACACCTTAAGCGCCATGGGCAGAAAGCTCGGCGCAGGCGGCTCGCTGTCGGCTTCCGCCTTTGTTACCATCACGCTTGTTATGACCATCAGCATTATGGTGGGCATCTGGCTGGTTCCCGTTGTGGCAAAAAAGATGCAAAAGGGAATGATCTCGATGGAAAAGCGCGATAAGAAGTGGTCCGATATTTTCTCGGCATCCATGTTTATCGGTATGATCGCAGCCTTCCTTGGCTTTGTGTTCTGCGATTTCGGTACCGTTTTCAAGGGCGAGACCTACGGTCTTATCCCCGTGCTTGTCATGCTGGTCTCCGCACTGACCATGGCGTTGGCAGGTCTTCTTGTCAAGGTAACCAAATGGCGTTGGATTTCGGATTACGCACTGCCTGTCAGCCTTGTGGTGGGCATGGCAAGCGCCATTCCGATCACCGCTTGGCTGGGTCCCGTGCCTGTTGCTGAGGCTGCTGCCGCCATTGGCGCCGTATTCTGCTGAAAGGGGGAGTGTAAAAATGGAAGATAAAATGAACGTAGCAACAAATGAAAGCGCTTCCGCTTATATGGATAGCGTACATAAATGGGGCCGCATCTGGAACTTTTCGATGGTTGCGATCCTGTTTGCCTTCCCCGTGCTGGTGGGTATTCTGTTTCAGGCAGTGCCCGATTGGAAGGCGCTCGGTCTTGGTTTGCTTGCCACTGCCCCTATGTATTGGGCGGTCGGTGTTGTAGAAACCTTTACCTATATCCCTATGCTGGGTGCAGGTGGCTCGTATCTGTCCTTCGTTACGGGCAACATTTCAAACCTTAAGCTTCCTTGTGCCCTTGGCGCACTGGATCAGGCGGGCGTGAAGGGCAGCTCGGAGGAGGGCGAGGTTATCTCTACCATCGCCATCGCCGTGTCCAGCATCGTCACTACCCTCATTATTGTTCTGGGGGTCATCCTGCTGGTGCCGCTGCAGCCCCTGCTTGAAAACGAGGCGCTTGACCCTGCCTTTGCACAGATCCTGCCGGCACTCTTTGGCGGTCTTGGCGTGGTCTTTGTCTCGCGCAACTGGAAGATCGCTGTCGCACCCGTGATCTTAATGCTGATCCTGTTTATCTTCGTTCCTGCGTTGAATGCAGGAACGGTGGGTATTATGGTTCCTGTCGGTGTCATCTTTACGATGATTGTCAGCCGCATCATGTACAAAAAAGGTCTTTTGTAAGGGGGCGTTTTGATGTTAGCGTTATGGATTCTGATCGGTCTTGTTGCGGGCGCCGTTACCGTTCTGGTGGTGCGCACCCTGCAATTCCGTCCTCGCAAGCAAGAGCGCGCCGCAGCCGATGAAATCGTTTTCAACGGCGATGCGGCAGTGGATGCGCTGGCACAGCTGGTGCGTTGTAAAACGGTCTCTTACTTTGATTCCTCGCTTGAGGATGATACCGAATTTGAAAAGCTGATTGCCCTGTTGCCAAAGCTTTACCCCCACGTGTTTGCTACCTGCAGCTTTGATCGACTGCCCGACCGCGCACTGCTGTTTTGCTGGCAGGGCAAGGCACACGATGCCCCTGCCGTGATGATGGCGCACTATGATGTGGTGCCCGTGAACGAGGAAGGGTGGGAAAAGCCCCCGTTTGAAGGCATTATGGAAGACGGTGTCTTGTGGGGACGCGGTACGCTGGATACCAAGGTCACCTTCAATGCGGTGCTGTCGGCGGCAGAGCACCTGATCGAAAAGGGCTTTGTGCCCGAGCAGGATGTCTATTTTGCCTTCTCGGGCGGTGAAGAGGTCAACGGAAAAGGCGCTGCCAATATCGTTGAGCACTTTAAGGAAAAGGGCATTACCCCTGCCATCGTTCTGGATGAGGGCGGTGCCGTTGTCGAAGGAGCTTTCCCTGGTGTGAAAAAGCCCTGTGCCTATGTCGGCATTGCCGAAAAGGGTATGATGAACGTTGAATTTTCGGTGAAATCGAACGGCGGTCACGCTTCAATGCCCCCGCAAAAAACGGTGCTGGGTCGTCTGTCGCGCGCCTGCTGTCAGGTTGAGGCAGATCCCTTCCCGATGAAGATTACCAAGCCCGCCACCGAAATGTTTGATACACTGGGCAGAGAATCGAATTTCCTGTTCCGTATGATTTTTGCCAACGTCGGCGTTTTCCGCAAGCTGCTGGATGTGTTCGCCAAAAAAACGGGCGGTGAATTGAATGCCATTCTACGCACCACCGTGGCGTTTACGCAGGCAGCGGGCAGCTCAGCACCCAACGTGCTACCGCCCGAGGCAAAAATGGTGGCAAATCTGCGCCTGAATCCCGAGGATAGCGTGGCATCCGCCACCGAGCGCCTGCGCAATATCATCGATGACGACAGTGTGAAGCTCACGGTTCTGCAATCGATGGAGCCCAGCCGTATTTCCGAGGTGAAGTGCCCCGCGTGGGAAAAGCTGGCTACCGCCGTTGCCGACACCTGGCAGGGCTGTGTGGTCTCCCCGTATTTGATGATCCAATGCTCGGATAGCCGTCATTGGGGCGTGATCTCTGACCGTGTCTATCGCTTTTCTGCGATGGCACTGACGAAAGAGGAGCGCGCCACCATTCACGGTCATAATGAGAGAATCCGTCTGGAAACCATTAAGCAAGCCGTTGAATTTTATATTCGCCTGATGCGTCAGTGCTGAATCAAAACCGCGCGGACGTGGGGGCGGGTTTTTGTTAGGTAAAGAATG
>JBGVCY010000039.1:0-2858 GCA_045119135.1 Eubacteriales bacterium
AACGTGCAGGATGTACGCATCTGCACCCGAAGCAGTAAGACCCGCCACCAGCGCATATTCCAGCGTATACGAGGATCGGCGCGTATCCTTGCCGATCACCACGCGGGCGCGCTTTTCCCTGCCGAAATACGCACCGAGAAATCGACCGATCTTGAAGGCGTGCTCGGTCGTCAGTACGCAGTTGACCTCCCCACGGAAGCCGTCAGTACCAAAATATTTTGCCATAATGTTCCCTTCTGCCGCGCAAGGGCATGGTTTCCCCTTGGCGCAAGGATGCTTTCGTGGTGTTTTGTGCGGCGGTTACCCGCCATTTTGTTCCCACTTTGCGGCAGTTGGCATCTGCCGGAGGGGCACCCGCCGAATTTTCGATAGTCCCCTCACCTCGTCAACCGCGGATCCCGCGGTCTGGCGCTAAACGAACGTGTGATGCAAAAGCATCACTTTTATTATCATAGCAAAAAAACAAGACTTTGTCAACAAATCGCCAAGCATTGTCTTGTTTTTGGGTTATTACAGCAAAAAAGAGCGCAGATGCGCTCTTTTTTGCAAAGGATCACAGCACCTTGGCAAGGAAGGATTTCAGTCGCTCGCTCTTGGGTGCATCAAAAACCTCGGCAGGAGTGCCCTCCTCGACGATCATACCTGCATCCATAAAGATCACACGGCTGCCAACCTCGCGGGCAAAGCCCATTTCGTGCGTGACCACGATCATCGTCATGCCCTCTTTGGCAAGCTTTTTCATCACGTCCAGCACCTCGCCGACCATTTCGGGGTCAAGCGCCGAGGTGGGCTCATCAAACAGCATCACGTCAGGCTCCATACAAAGGGCGCGCACGATCGCAACACGCTGCTTCTGACCGCCTGACAGCTGGCTGGGGTATGCGTTTGCGCGGTCGGCAAGTCCGACAACGCCAAGCAGCTCCATTGCCTTGGCTTCCGCTTCCTCTTTACTCTTCTTCAGAAGCTTCATCGGGGCAATGGTCATATTCTTCAGAATCGTCATATGGGGGAAGAGGTTAAAGTGCTGGAACACCATTCCCATCTTCTGACGGTGACGGTTGATATCCACACCCTTTTGCGTAATATCCACACCGCTGACATAGATCTCGCCCTCGGTGGGGAACTCCATCATATTAAGAGAACGCAGGAAGGTGGACTTGCCGCTGCCAGAGGGGCCGATTACGACCACAACCTCGCCGGGCTTGATGTCCGCATCAACGCCGTCAAGCGCCTTGATCTTACCGCCGTTATAGTGCTTTTTTAAGCCACAAACGCGGATCACGCTATCAATTACCTTATCGCTCACTTCTGCGCAGTCTCCTTTCAAGAACTCCCACAAGGGACGTCAGCACAACGACCAGCACCAGATAGATCAGTGCAACGGCAATCAGGGGCATGAATGCCGAGAAGGTGCGTCCGCGGATCAGGTCCCCCGCCTTGGTGAGGTCGACCACGCCCACGTAGCCCGCAATCGAGGTCTCCTTCAAAAGAACGATAAATTCGTTACAAAGCGTGGGAAGCACGCTTTTGAAAACCTGCGGGATTACGATGTAGACCATCGTTTGTACGTAATTAAAGCCGAGCGAACGACCTGCTTCAAACTGTCCGCCGTCGATCGACATAATGCCGCCGCGCAGAATTTCTGCCACGTAAGCGCCGGAGTTGATACCGAAGGCGATGGTGGCAATCAGGACATCGTTTCTCGAGGATGCGAAAATGACGAAATACATAATCAACAGCTGAACCACCACAGGGGTGCCGCGGATCACGGTCAAGTACAGCTTGCAGATCGCGTTGATCACGGTGAAGATATAGTAGCCCACGCCCTTGTGCATCTGCATTGCTTCCTTGTTTTTGTCATATGTTGAGCGAACCGCTGCAACAACGACACCGAGACAAAGACCGATCAGCAGCGCGAAGAAGGTAATCTTCAGCGTATTGCCAAGACCTTCGACCAGCCACTTCCAACGACCGCCGTCGATAAAGTTCAGTTTGAAATCCGCTTTGAAATCAGCGAACCATGCTTGCATAGAAATTCTCCTTGTATTTGGCGGAAAAAGAGGAGGTCAGATTGCCTCCTCTTTATTCCGAGATTATTTACCCGAGGGAATGTACTTCTCGATGATAGCTGCGATGGTGCCGTCTTCCTTCAGCTCCTTGAGAGCCTGGTTGATCTTTTCCAGCAGCTCGGTGTTGCCCTTCTTTACGCAGATTGCGTAGTCCTCGATGGCGTACTCGTTGTCGCCCTCAAGAATGTGGATACCGTCGTTTGCATCAACGAATGCCTTTGCGGGCTCGTTGTCGATGATTACGCAGTCCACCTGGTTGTTCTTCAGTGCGGCAACAGCCTCAGCACCGGTCTTGAAGCGCTTGACGTGGTCCTCGCCGTTGATCGAGCCGTCGTCGTTGAGGGTGTTGAAGCCCCAGTTGGAAATGTCATCAGAGGAGTAGATGTCGCCGGTGGTGTTTTCCTGCACGCCGATACGGATGTCAGGGTTCTTCAGCGAAACGGGATCGCCGTCGTCGTTGAAGTTGAAGAGGTCGTCCAGCGAGGTGATCGAGGAGCCGTCGTTTACGATGATGACCTGGATACCGGTTGCATAGCTATCGGAGAAATCCATCGTCTGCTTACGTTCATCGGTAACGGTGATGCCTGCCATACCCATATCGTACTTGCCCTCGGCAACGCCGGTCAGCACTGCGCCGAAGTCAACGTCAACGATCTCAAGCTTCATGCCAAGCTTTTCGGCAATCTTCTGTGCGATCTCAACGTCGATGCCCTTAAATGCATCGCCATCCTTGTACTCGTAGGGGGGGAATGCTGCGTTGGTAGCCATTACCAGCGTATCCTCGTCCTT
>JBGVCY010000040.1:0-2053 GCA_045119135.1 Eubacteriales bacterium
ACCAACTATATTCTGACGCAGATGATCGAGAGCGGCACCTCGCTTGAGGATGCGCTTGCCGATGCTAAGAAAAAGGGCTATGCCGAGGCAAATCCTGCCGCCGACGTTGAGGGACTTGATGCCGCGCGCAAGATCGTCATTCTTGCGGCACTTTCCTTTGGCACGCTGCTCTCTCCCGATGCCATTCATTGCGAGGGCATCATGCAGCTTTCCACCGCCGATGCCGACACCGCCAAGGCGATGGGCTGCTCGGTCAAGCTGATCGGTCACACCAAGCTGGTTGACGGCAAGGTGCTGGCTATGGTTTCGCCCCGTATGATTCCCTTGTCCAATCCCCTTGCAGGCGTTGCCGACGTCTTCAATGGCATTCTGGTTGATGCCAATATGGTGGGCGAGGTCATGTTCTACGGCAAGGGCGCAGGCAAGCTGCCTACCGCCAGCGCTGTGGTTGCCGATATCATTGACATTGTGGCACACCGCGGCAAGGAAGGAATTCCCGCACCCAAATTTAAGGTTGCAACCGAAGCGGATTACGCCGATTTCTCGGCAAGCGTTTGTCGCTCCTGCTTTGCATTCGCAAACGGCGCGGGCGTTGCCGACAAAATCCGCGCAGTCTTTGGCGAAGTGGAAACTGTCACCGTGGGCGACCGCATTGCCTTTATCGGTGCCGAGATGACCGAAAAGGAAACCCAAGCAAAGATCGCCGCCTGCGATGCGACACTCCTCTCTCGCATTAGAATGCTGTAATCAAAGCACATAAAAACCAGACCCCGTCTCGGGGTCTGGTTTTTTGTTAACGCTCTTCACAAAGCTTCTTCGCCAACGCAGGAACCTCCGCACTTGTCGGATTTCTTTTCTTTTCTCTTTTCGCGCGCGTATAGCAGTTTTGTTTCGGCAATCACGTCACGGCGTTTTGCAACAAGCGCTGCAATGTTGACGATTGCCATCAGGGCGATCACAAGGTCGGTCAGCTCCCACACAGGTGTGGCGGCGCTGATGCTACCAAGCACAGCGCCCGCCGCCACCAGCGGTACCATCCATTTGCGACTGCTCTCGCGTCGCGTAAGGTAGAGCAAGGACTCTGCACCGTAATGCGACCACGATAGTACAGTGGCAAAGGCGAACAACAAAATCGACAGCGCAAGGATCGGCGGCGCGGCGCGCCCCAGCACCGCGCCGTAGGCAGAAATTGCAAGCGCCACGCCCTCACCTGAAAGCGGCACACCGCTGACAAGAATCACCAGCGCCGTCAGCGTGCAGAGCAAAACGGTATCCACAAACACCTCTAATATTCCCCAAAGTCCTTGTGCCGCGGGGGATTTGGTATCAGCCGCCGCGTGGGCAATGGGTGCGGTGCCGCATCCCGCCTCGTTTGAAATCAGTCCCCGCGCCACACCATAGCGAAGAGCGCGCGAGGTAAAGAAGCCAAGCACCCCCGCTGCGCCGCTATTTTGATGCAACGCTCCCGCAAAAATAGAACCAAACGCATCGGGAAGCGCCTCTCGCCGCAGAATCAGAACAGCAACCGAAGCCACTGTAAATCCCACGCAGACAAGGGGGACGATCCATGTACAGGCATCCTCTACATGGCGCGCGCCGCACGCAAGGATCAGCGCGGCAAGAGCGCCGATCACCACCCCCGTAACCAGGGGCGGCGCGCCAAATGCATCCGCCATTGCCCCTGCCGCCGCATTGCTTTGTATCACGCCGCCAAGCAGGAACGAGCAAACAACGCAAAGCACAGCAAACAACCCTGCAAGGCCTTTTCCAACACGCCCTTCAAAGGCTTCCTTGATGTAATACATCGCCCCGCCGTGCGCTCTTCCCTTTTCATCGTAACGGCGAGAGCGAAGTGCCAGCACAATTTCGGCGTATTTGAGCAGCATTGCCAGCAACGCTGACACCCACATCCAAAAGACCGCCCCCGCGCCGCCCAGTGCAATTGCCGTGGCAACGCCCGCAATATTTCCCACGCCAAGCGAGCCACCCAGCGCCACCGAAAGCGCCCGTGCCGCGCTTTTCGCATCCTTTCCCATCAGTGCTTGAAGTCCCC
>JBGVCY010000041.1:0-20661 GCA_045119135.1 Eubacteriales bacterium
TACCAGGTGTACATTGAGAAGTACAAAGATCTTCCGCGAGCTGACGGAGAACTGATCATCAACGGTTGGGACTATGACGAGGAAAACACCTCAACAGGTACCGAATCGGTGCGCGAGACCACGGTGAACGGCGAAGCCGCGCTGTACACCCCCGCAACCGGTACGGTTTCTTGGAAGGTGAATATCCCGAACGCTGCCAAATACAGCATTGTGATCGAATATTGGCCTGACGTCAACAAGAACACCTCGATCGAGCGTATCCTGCAGATCAACGGTTCGATTCCCTTTGCCGAGGCGCGCTTCATCACCTTGCCCAAGGTGTATGGCAACCTTTACGTAAAGGCGCAGGTATACGATCCCGACGGTAAGGTTTCGGTACAGCAACTGTACGAGGCCGCTGTGGATGCAGGCTTTGATCCCGACGAGCTTTCCATCGTTACCACCGATGTGACCTGCCTTGAGGTCAGCATTCCCGACGTATGGACGGCAGATATGGCAAAGTTTGTCAACACCTACACGGTTCGCTTCTTTACCGACGATATCGATAATAACGAGCTTCGTCCTACCATGACGCAGACGCCTGAGTGGCGCAAATACGAGCTGCGTGATGCCGACGGCTTCTATGCAGAGACCTTCGAGTTTGCCTTCGAGGCAGGCGAGCAGATCCTGTCGCTGGAGGCAGTTAACGAGCCGATGACCATCAAATCCATTCGCCTCATTCCCCACACCGACCTGATCAGCTATCAGGATTACCTCGCACAGTTCGAGGGTATCGAGTCGGGTAAGGATTGGGTGTGCATTCAGGCAGAATACGTGAATGCAACTTCCTCGAACACCATTTACCCCATCGAGGACCGTACCGATGCAGCTACGATGCCTGCCGATACCACCCGCGTGCTGCTGAACACCATCGGTGGCGACAAGTGGCAGACCGCAGGTCAGTGGGTGCGTTACAGCTTTAAGGTCAGCAGCAGCGGTATGTACAATATCGGTGCGCGCTATCGCCAGAACGTGCTGGACGGTATGTATACCTGCCGTGCGCTGTATCTGTTCAGTAACGGCGCTGCCGAGGGTTCGCTTGGCTATTACGACGGTTCCGTGCCCTTCCTTGAGGCTACGCAGACCCGCTTTGCCTACGACACCAAGTGGCAGTCGGCACTGCTGAACAACGGCGGTGATCCCTTTGAGTTCTATTTCGAGGCAGGCGTTGTTTACACCATTCAGATGGAAGTAACGCTTGGCTCGATGGGTGAGATCGTTCGCCGCGCCGATGCTGCGTTGGATGCGATCAACAACGACTACCTTGCTATTATGAAGCTGACGGGCGCTGACCCTGACGAGTACCGTGACTACGGCTTCTCGCGCGTGATGCCCGACACCATGATCGATATGATCCTGCAGTCCCGCGAGCTGTATGCCATCGCTGCCGAGCTGACCGCCATTACGGGTGAGAAGAGCTCGAACGTGGCAACGCTTGAGCGTGTTGCTTGGCTGCTTGAGCGTATGGGTACCAACGAAGACGAGATCGCGAAGTACCTGGAGCAGCTGAAGTCTTACATCGGTTCGCTTGGTACCTGGCTTGGTACTGCAAAGACCCAGCCCCTGCAGCTTGACTATATCGTGATTCAGCCTCTTGGCAACGAAGAGCCCGAGGCTGCTGCCGGCTTCTTTGCTTCGCTTCTGCACGAGCTGAAGAGCTTCTTTATGTCCTTCTTCCGTAACTATGACCGTATGGGTGCCCTCTCCGAGGATACCAACGAGGAAGAGACTGTCAACGTATGGCTTGCCTATGGCCGTGACCAGGCGCAGGTCATTCGTAACCTTGTCAACAACGACTTTACCCCCAACAGTAAGTACGGCACTGCCATCAACCTGAAGCTGGTTGCAGGCGGTACACTGCTTCCTTCGGTGCTTGCGGGTATGGGTCCCGATGTTTATATCGGTATCGGACAGGGTGACGTTATCAACTACGCAATCCGCGGTGCTTTGCTTCCTATTGAAGAAATGGAGGGCTTCAAGGACTTCGCCCTTTATTATGAGGTAGACGAGCATTTCAACACGGTTTATGATGAAAACGGAAATCCCGTTGTTAATTTGGATGCCAACGGTCAGCCTGAATCGAACTTCAACGAAGCGGCGATGATGGTTCTTGGTATCGCAGATGCCAGCGGCGACTTCCACTACTACGGCTTGCCCGAAACGCAGAACTTCGAAATGATGTTCGTGCGTGACGATATCCTTGCCGACCTTGGTATCGAGATTCCGAAAACATGGGATGACGTGCTTGCTGCCATCCCGATCCTGCAGGCAAACAACATGCAGATCGGTATGCACTCGAACTATCAGGTATTCCTTTATCAGATGGGCGGCGAGCTGTTTGCCGACGACGGTATGAGAATCAATCTGGATTCGAACACCGGTCTTGAGGCATTCGAAACCATGTGTAACTTCTTTACCATGTATTCCTTCCCCTATGAATATGACTTTGCAAACCGCTTCCGTACCGGCGAAATGCCGATCGGCTTTGCTTCCTATAACGCAACCTACAACCACCTGACGGTATTCGCTACCGAGATCAAGGGTCTGTGGGAGTTCCTGCCTCTGCCCGGCATTGAGCAGACGAGAGCCGATGGCTCGACCTACATCAACAACGTTTCGGTTTCTACCGTTTCGGCAATCTGTATGATGGCAGGCTCGGGTCTTGAGGATGATCCCGATAAGCAGGCACGCGCTTGGGAATTCATGATGTGGCACTCGGGTGCCCGCTGCCAGATCGATTACTCGAACGAGATGGTTGCTATCATGGGTCCCTCGGCAAAGCATGCAACCGCTAACATCAAGGCACTTTCTGAAATGCCTTGGACCGCGGCTGAGTATGAACAGCTTTCCTATCAGTTTAATAACCTTGCTTCTATCCCCAACTACCCCGGTTCTTACATCATTGGCCGTTACACCAGCTTCGCATTCCTTGCAGCGGTAAACGATAATATGAACCCTGTGGATGAGCTTCTCAGCTATATTTCCACCATCAACAAGGAGATCTCGCGCAAGCGCGCCGAGTTCGGTCTTGAAACCCTGGTGGATGACGAGGATGAGAACAAGACCCACGCAACCTTGCTTGATAAGCGCATGGCACAGATCGAGCAGGCATATGCGGCTGATACCAAGCGTCTTGACGATGGTGTGATCAATGCCGTAAGCGATGCGGTGCAGCTGATGCGAGAGGGCATTGAAAATGAGGATGCCGTAGCACTTCGGCTGGCAGCTGAGGAAATTTCCTCGATTGCAGGCGATAGTTTTGCAAAGACCATCAAGGCGATTGAGAACGCGATTGCTGTTCTGAACCGTTGATGGCAAAAAGGTTACATTATTATAATTTAACGCTATAAGGAGAAATGTACATGTCAAAGAAGAAAGCGGTCGTCCGTTCTGATATGACGCGCGCACAGTGGACATGGAAAGAGATGAAGAACAATAAGGTCGCCTACCTGATGGTGGCACCTTATATGCTCATCTTCACCATCTTTACCGTCCTTCCCGTGCTTGTATCGATCGTAATCAGCTTTACGGACTTTAACCTGTTGCAGATACCGAATTTTGTCTTTCTGGATAACTACATTCGGTTGTTCCTTGACGACGATATCTTCATTATCGCCTGCAAGAATACCTTGATCTTCGCCGTCATCGTAGGTCCTGTTTCCTACATGATGTCGCTGCTGGTGGCGTGGTTCATCAACGAGCTTCCTCCCAAGATCCGCGCTATCGTTACTCTGATTTTCTACGCTCCCTCGATTTCCGGTCAGGTATACCTGATTTGGGGTACCCTCTTCTCGGGTGACTCCTACGGTTGGGTCAACGGTACGTTGCTCAACCTCGGTCTGATCACCGAGGAGATCCACTTCTTCAAGGATGCGGATTTCGTCATGCCCCTTTGTATTGTGGTTGCACTCTGGACCTCGCTTGGTACCTCGTTCCTGTCCTTTATCGCAGGTCTGCAGGGCATCGATCGCTCGATGTACGAGGCAGGCGCAGTGGACGGTGTCCGCAACCGTTGGCAGGAACTGTGGTATATTACGCTTCCCTCGATGAAGCCCCAGCTGATGTTCGGTGCGGTTATGGCAATCACCTCGGCGTTCGGCTTTGGCGGTGTCGTTACGGCACTGTGCGGCTTCCCGTCGGTTGACTATGCGGCACATACCATCATGCACCACTTGGATGACTATGGCGGACAGCGCTTTGAGGTTGGTTATTCCTCGGCAATCGCGGTGGTCCTGTTCGCAATCATGATCGGCTCTAACATGCTGGTCAAGAAAGTGCTTTCGAAGGTGGGTCAGTAATATGTCAAAGAAATTAAGAACAAGAAAACATAAGGTAGTGCTGAACCGCTCCGCGGGCGGTGATGCGGGCATTACCGTCATGCTGACGATCCTTGGCGCCTTCATGTTCCTGCCGATGATCTACGTTATTCTGCAGTCTCTCAAGCCTCTTGACGAGCTGTGGATGTTCCCCCCGCGCTTCTTTGTGCGCCGTCCTACCTTTAAGAACTATCGCGACCTGTTTACCCTGATGAACACCTCTTGGGTACCCTTCTCGCGTTACATCTTCAACACCGTCTTTACCTCTATTGCGGGTACGGTTGGCAACCTGTTCTTCTCGTCCCTTGCAGCATATGCAATGGCAAAGATCAAGTTCCCCGGTGGCAAGACGATGTTTAAGACGGTTCGTACCTCGCTGATGTTCCACTCGACGGTTACGGCAGTTACCTCGTTCATTATGATGAGTGCACTGCATCTGGTAGATACCTACTTCGCGATCATTATCCCCGCATGGGCAACCTCGCTTGGTCTTTACCTGATGAAGCAGTTTATGGAAACTAACGTTTCCGATGCGGTGCTGGAGTCGGCACGTCTTGACGGTGCAAGCGAGCTTCGCACCTTCTGGGTGATCGCAATGCCTATGGTTAAGCCTGCTTGGCTGACGCTGATCATCTATTCGTTCCAGGGACTTTGGAACCAGGGCTCCTCGATCTACATCCATTCCGAGCAGCTCAAATCCTTCAACTACGCCATCGGTCAGATCATGGCAGGTGGTATCCAGCGTGCAGGCGCACACGCCGCATCGCTGGTCATCATGATGCTGGTGCCGATCGCGGTGTTCGTCATTTCGCAGTCGAACATTATCGAAACCATGGGCTCTTCCGGCATGAAAGACTAATCAGAGGAGGGAATAACAGTGAAAAAGCTTATATCTGTCATCAGTTTGTTGTTCGTCCTTCTGATGGTCGTGTCGGTCATCCCTGTGGGTGCCGCCAAGGCTTACCAGACGTACACCTACTCGATCGACGGCAAGGCACTGTATTCGCCTGATGCGTATACTGCTGTCAAAACCATCGATTCTGCGGCAATGGGCCTTTCTACCGCCCTGAACACCGCAACCGACGTGATGGTGGACGATGAACAAAACGTTTACATTGTAGACCGTGACGGTAACCGCATTGTTTGCCTTGATCGTTACTACCGTCTGCGCTTTGAAATTACTACCTTTATTAATGATCAAGGTATTGAAGACGGCTTCTCTAAGCCCGAGGGTATCTTCGTTACAACCGACCGTTACGAGAATGGCAAGCTGAAGTACCCCGGCAGAATCTTTGTCTGCGATACGCAGGCAAGCCGTATCGTTACCTTTGACCGTAACGGTAACTTTGATTCGATCATCGCTGAGCCCGAATCCGAGCTGATCGATGACGATGCGATCTACGCACCCGTGGCGATCGCTGTGGATAACTATGACCGACTGTTCGTTGTGTCTGACCAGACCAACGAGGGTATCATCGTTATGACCGATGAGGGCGAGTTCACCGGCTTTATCGGTGCACAGCAATCGGTAACCTCGGTTTGGGATGAGATCTGGAAGCGCTTCCAGACCGATGAGCAGAAGGAAAACAACCTGACGGTCATCTCTTATCCTTACAACAACATCACTGTAAATGAGCGTGGCTTCGTTTATGCAACCATTTACGCCGAGGAGCTGACCGCGCAGATGGCTTCTGCCATTACCACGCAATCTACTGCGGGTACTTACGCACCCTGTAAGCTGCTGAACCCCGCAGGTGATGAGATCATGCGCCGTAACGGCTTCTGGCCGCCTGCAGGTGAGATCGAGATCGGCAAGGCGCTGGATGCCGGTTACATTGGCGTTTCAAAGGTAACCGACGTTGCCTGCGGTCCCGAGCAGACCTGGACGCTTGTCGACCAGCTGCGTAACAAGCTTTACACCTACGACTATGACGGCAACCTGCTGTTCGCCTTCGGTGACAAAGGTTCGCAGCTTGGCAACCTGACCACGATCCAGTCGATCGTATATCAGGGTGACAACCTTCTGGTGCTTGACGGCACGAAAACCAATATGCGTCTGGTCGTTTTCAATCGTACTGAGTACGGTGACGTGCTGATCCAGGCACTGCATTATCAGAACATCCGTGAGTATGAGCTTGCGATCGAGAGCTGGAAAGAGATCCTGATGCGTAACTCGAACTACGATGCCGCTTACGTCGGTATCGGCCAGGCACTGTTCCGTAGCCAGGCATACGAGGAAGCATTGGATTACTACAAATCCGCATACGATACCGAGAACTACTCTGCTGCATACAAGGAGCTGCGCAAGCAGTGGATGTCCAGCTTCTTCCTGCTGATTCCCGTTGCTGTTGTGGTGATCTGTCTCTTGATCGGCAAGTTTATGCGCTATGCCGCTAAGATCAACAAGGCTGCTGCCGTTTCGGGCAAAAAGCATACCTTTAAGGAAGAGATTTTGTTTGTCTTCCATTTGATGTTCCACCCATTCGATGCCTTCTGGGATTTGAAGCACGAAAAACGCGGATCGGTGCGTGCGGCGATCGTATTCATCGCTCTTGCGGTTGTATCGCTCTTCTACCGCAGCGTCGGTCAGGGCTACGTTATGAACCCGCAGGGTGAGTACTCCACGATCTTTATGCAGGCACTTGTTGTGCTGATTCCCGTGTTCCTGTTTGCCATTTCCAACTGGTGCTTGACCACCCTGTTTGAGGGTGAGGGCAGCTTCAAGGATATCTTCATTGCAATCGGCTATTCGCTGATGCCCCTTGTGCTGACTATCATCCCCACCACGCTGGCATCCAACTTTGTTGTGGCATCCGAAACCGATATCCTGACGCTGATCGTAACGGTTGGCTTCATCTGGACGGGATTCCTGATCTTCTTCGGTATGATGGTCACGCATGGCTACAATATCCCGAAGAACCTGGTCACCACTCTTGGAACGATCGTCGGTATGGCGTTCATTATGTTCCTTGCGATCCTGTTTACCTCTCTCGTAATGGATATGGTCACCTTTGTGACGAATATCGTTTCCGAGATCACATACCGAATTTAAGCACGGAAAGGAGAAAATAGAATATGAAACAGAAACTGCTTACGCGGTTGCTTTGTGCGCTTCTCACCGTGCTGATGCTGGTGTGCATGATTCCTGCTGTCACCCTTTCGGCTGCTGCCGAGCTGCTGGAAACGGCATATGATTATACCACCATTCAATACGCCAATGCAGAAGAGCGCGTTGCCGCGATGACCAAAATGCTGGATAACGGTGAATATACCATTTACTGTGATACCGACACCGGCATCGTTGCATACCGCAAAAACGCCACGGGCGAGTTGATGTTCACCAACCCGTGGGACATGACCCTTTCGAAGAATCTGACCGAGAACGACTGCGCACAGATCATGTCGCAGATCATCCTCTCCTACACCAGCACTGACGGTACCAAGGGTACGCTGAACAGCTTTACCGACGCGGCGCTGAAGGGTCAGATCGCAGTGAAGAGCATCAAGAACGGTATCCGTGTAGAATACTCGATCGGCGAGCTTTCGGCACGTATCCTTCTGCCCCGTCAGTTGACCGAAAAGAGATACCAAGAGATCACCAAGGTCCTGAAGGAAAAGATGCCCACTCACTATTACAACCAGTTCACCGCCTACTACAACGACTATACCTCGGAAAACGATCTGCACGTTGCAAACTTCGATTATCTGAAGGGTAAAAAGGATACCGTCCTTTACGTCGTTGACGGTCAGGCAAGTACCATCGAGCTTCGTAAGCTTGAGGGTTGGATCAAGGAATACCTTCCAGACTACACCTTCGAGCAGATGGATAACGACCACGATGAGGTTGGTTATATCGAAGAAGCTTCGTCTCCCGCGCTCTTTAAAATGGCGCTGGAGTACACCCTCAGCGGCAACGGTCTTGTTGTAACGCTTCCTGCAAACGGTCTGCGTTATGACGAAACGGTGTACCGCATCACCTCGTTCCAGGTGCTGCCTTTCATGGGCGCGTGCCTGAGAACCAATGAGGGTTATTCCTTCCTGCCCGACGGCTCGGGCGCTCTGTATGAGCTTTCTACTCCCACGGTTGCGACCACGGTCGTTTACGGTGAGGACTATGCCCTTGCAAACAATCTGCAGGGCGGTCATGGCGAGGTCGTTCGTATGCCCGTGTTCGGTCAGTACGAGACCGATGCTACTACGGGTGTCAAGCGTGGCTTCTTGGCCATCATCGAAGAGGGTGAATCCCTTGCTTCGATCACCCCGAGACACGAGAGCAATGTGCCTTATGCCTCGATCGTTCCCTCGTTTGTTACCCGTCAGGTCGATACCTCGGATTCCGGTTGGTCCAGCTATGCTTACCGCCGCTACACCGATGACTATCAGATCCGTTATATCATCCTTTCGGATGAGGTTGCAGCAGGCAACTACTCCTGCAACTGGATGGGTATGGCAAGCGCATATCGCGATTATCTTGACGGACTTGATAACGGCTTTGAACGATTGACCGCAGACGACGTTGAGACCTCGATCCCGCTGTATATCGAGACCTTCGGTTGCGTGGATACGGTAAAGAAGGTGCTTTCGATGCCTGTTACCGTTTCGGTTTCCCTGACCTCGTTTGAGGATATCCAGACCATGTACAATTATCTGGCAGGCGAGGATATCACCAACGTCAACTTCAAGATGACGGGCTATGCCAACGGCGGTCTTTACTCCGACGTTCCCTATAAGCTGAAGTGGGAAAAGGCAGTTGGCGGAAAATCCGGCTTCAAGGATCTTGCCGCTTATGCCGCTGAAAAGGACTTCGGTCTTTACCCCGATTTTGACTTCGTTTACACGACCGGTGCCGATGGCGGCAGCGCCGTGAATATGAAGAAAAATGCGGCACGTACCATCGATAACCGTTACACTACCCGCCGCTTCTACTCGGCGACCAAGCAGACGCTGGTCACCTATTACCAGATGGTTCTGTCTCCTGCTACTTACAGCAAGTTCTATGAAAAGCTTGCTAAGAAGTACGAGAAATACGAAAACGCTACCGGTATTTCGCTCTCTACGATGGGCGATTCGCTGAACTCTGACTTTAACGAGGATAATACCGTTCTTCGTGAAGAGGCAAAGAGATACGTGCTGGAAACGCTTTCCTACTTCAAGAATAAGAACTATGACGTAATGGTCGATGGCGGTAACGCCTTCGTTTGGAGCAAGGTTGATCACATTCTCGGCGTACCGCTGGATTCCAGCCGTTACGATGCAGAATATGCTTCGATCCCGTTCCTTGGCGTTGTTCTGCACGGTTACGTACAGTTCACCGGCTCGGCGTTGAATATGGAGGGCGATATCCAATACGCACTTCTGAAGGCGATCGAGAACGGCGCCAGCGCATACTTCGTTTTGTCGTATGCCAACACCAACCTTCTCAAAGAGGATGAGCTGCTTTCGCAGAACTACTCGGTTCGTTACGATATTTGGCAGGATCGCTTGGTTGAGATCTATAACGAGCTTAACTCGCTGCTTGCCGATGTACAGACCAAACTGATCATCAATCACACCTTCCTTGACGGTAGCCGTGTTCCCGATGAAGACGAGCTGCTGCAGGATATTGCCGATGCTGCCCGTGAAGAGGCAGAGGCGATTAAGGAGCTGCTTGCAAAGCAGGAAGAGGATCGCATCAATGCTCTTCGTGCCGCAGAAGAGGCTGCAGTTGGTGCCGCTGATGCGATCACCACGAACAAGAACAACGTTGCCACCGGTATCACCAACGACAAGCGCACCGGTATTAAGGACCTGCGTTTTGATACCACGATGGCAAATGACCTTTGGACCAAGTGGGCAGCTGCCGAGTCCGCGCTGAATGATGGCGATCCTACCACCATTGCAAAGTCCTTTGACTTCGCTGCTTACGTGGTAATGCCTTACATCAGCATTCTTCAGCAAAAAGAGGATGCGGCTGAAACCTTGAAGGCTGCAAGAGATTCTTACATCTTCCTGCGTGATCAGAACGCAAACCCCATCCTGCTGGAAAGCGCAAAAGAGGGCGTTGAAAATGCAGTTGACGTTTACGTAGCGCTGCTGCAGATCTTCCTTGGCAAGTCGGATCTTGCATTCGCAGATGCCGGCTTTAAGGCAACCTTTGTTGAGGATGCAACCGTTTCGGTTGAGGACCTTGAAAATGCACTGGTTAGCTCGATTGCGGATCCCGTATTCAGCACGCTGACTATCGACGGTCTGAAGGCATTCCTTGCCACCGACAATCTCGGTCTTGAGGGTACGTACAAGGCATTCGTAGCGCTGCTGATCGAGCACAACATCTATGTTGAGGGCGACAAGGACAATTCGCTGATCTATGTTCCCGATCTTGAGGAGGCCGCAGGTAAGCAGGATACCACTCCTGTTCCTCCTGTTAATCCCGATGGCGGCGAGGGCGAAGGCGGCGAAGGTGATGGCGATGGCGACTCTATTGAGATCGTTCCCGATCCTCCCAAGTCCAAGTACTCGATCGACAATAAGATCGTTTGCGTGACCTACGGCGAAAAGGATTCGCCTTACAAGACCTTTATTCTCAACTTTAACGACTATGCCGTTCAGACCGAGTACAATGGTGTTACCTATACCATCGAGGGCTACGGCTACGTTATGATCAAGCACATTCAGTAAGAAGGGGGAGGTTAGAATATGACAAATCAAGTCAAGGCGCCTGCAGCCAGTGCGCCGAAAAAGAGAAAAATAGTCTCCCTTGACCGCCGCAAGGCGCGTGCGGGCTGGGTGTTCGTACTGCCGTTCGTTATCGGATTTGTGGTGCTTTACATCCCGATCCTTTACGAATCCATCATGTACAGCTTCTTTAACTACCGTTTGGTGAACGGTGTCATGTACAAGGATTTTGTGGGATGGCAAAACTATTCCGATGCCTTGTTCGGCACTTCCGACTTCCTTCAGACCCTGCTTACGGGTCTGAAGGAGATGGCGTTCGATATTCCCGCCATTCTGATCTTTTCGCTGTTCATTGCCGTGATCCTGAACCAGAAGATGGTAGGTCGTGCGGTCTTCCGTGCAATCTTCTTCCTTCCCGTTGTGGTTTCCACGGGTCTGATGGAATCGATCCTGAACGTTTCTTACTCCTACTCCGGTTCCGGCATGGAGCTTGGTGAGGCGGAAACTGCCGCGGAAGCGGTTGGCGGAAATCTGGCACTTGAAAGACTGCTGATGAACGTATTCGAAGGTCTCGGCTTCGGCGCGGGATTGGTTGAAATGATCGTCGGACTTGTTGCAGGTATTTCCAGTATCATCAACCGCTCGGGCGTACAGATCCTGATCTTCCTCGCTTCGCTACAGTCGATCTCTCCTGCGATTTACGAATCCTGCCAGATCGACGGCGCAACCTCTTGGGAGACCTTCTGGAAGATCACCTTCCCGATGGTAAGCCCCATGATTCTGGTAAATGGCGTGTATACCATTATCGACAACTTCACCACCGATTCCAACTCGGTCATGAAGGTGATTGACGAAACCTACGGCGGTATGTCCAGCGGCGCCGCGCACATCAGTGCGGCAATGGGTTGGATGTACTTCCTGGTGGTTCTGTTGATCGTCGGTCTGGTGGCAGCTGTCTTCTCGGCATACGTCTTCTACCAGCGCAGAGATTAAGGAAGGAGGGAAATGATATGACTCAAAATATGGATAATAAGCCTAAGATCAAGCGCGAATCCAAAAATAAGATCCGCGTTGAGTTCGAGCGCACCGATCTGAAGGAGCGTCTCAAAACAAAGTACCTCTCGATGTTCTTCCTGAAGCGCGTAGTATGGTTCTTGTTCCGTCTGTTGCTGTTGATCGGTATCGCCTTCGTGGTGATTCAGCCGTTCATTACCATGATCACCAAGTCGATCATGGCCGTGCAGGACTTTGATAACACCACAGTTGTAAACGTTCCCCGCAACTTCTCCATGGCGATTTACAAGGCTATTATTACTGACGCTAGCTACTTTGGCGTGTTCTTCCGTACCCTTGGACTTTCGCTTGCCTGCGCTTTGCTGCAGACCTTTGCGTGCTGCCTTGTTGGTTACGGTCTTGCGAAGTTCAAATTCCGCGGTGCCAAAGCAGTGTTCTTCTGCGTGGTGCTGACCCTGGCGATCCCTCACGGTACGCTGCAGTCGGCAATCACCTATCGTTTCCGTTACTTTGATGTGCTGGGCATCTTCAAGTTCTTCTCGGGCGGTACCGTAACCGGTATCGGTTGGCTTGACAACATCTTGTCGAAGATCACGCTGCTGCCTGAAAGCTTCAAGAACGGCTTCGACCTGATGGAATCTGTCATCCCGTTGCTGCTTCTCTCGGCGACCGGTCTTGCCTTTAAGAACGGACTTTACGTCTTTATGCTTCGTCAGTTCTTCCGCGGCGTGCCCGATGAGCTTGAGGAATCGGCATACCTTGACGGTGCAGGCACCTTCCGCACCTTCATTCAGGTTATTCTGCCTCTTTCGGTTCCGATGATGATCACTGTGTTCCTGTTCGCGTTCTGCTGGCAGTGGACTGATGACTTCTATATCCCGCTGTTCTACACCATGGATCCGCCTCTTCTGATGACGTACCTGGCAGACAGCGTACCGCTGACCTCTCTGCAGATTGCCATGAACTCGATTGGCAACAGCGGCGGCTACCGCCTTGCAATGCAGTATGGCTGTGGTATTATGGCGTGCTTGCCTCTGGTCGTTCTGTTCCTGTTCTGCCAGAGATATCTGGTACAGGGCATCGAGCGCTCGGGTATCACGGGTTAATCGAAAGATTTTCCAAAATAAAAAAATACCGCTTGGGTTTTCCCAAGCGGTATTTTTTTCATTTGCTACAGTTCGATGCGGTGCCGTGCACATTCGACTGCGGCGTGCCATGCCGCAAGGCGGCGCTCGCGCTCGATTGCATCAATCGAGGGCACAAAGCGCTTTTCGGGCGTGTTGATTACGGATACCTCAGCGAGATCCTTGAAAATGCCACAACCAAGTCCTGCAAGCAGGGCGGCGCCAAGCGCCGTGCTTTCGGTGCATTGCGGGCGTTCGATCGAGAGCCCCGAGAAATCGCTTTGGAAGGAAAGCAGCAGGTCGTTTACGGCGGCGCCGCCGTCCACACGAAGTGTGGTTAAGGGGAAGGAGACGTCACAGCGCATCGCTTCAAGCAGGTCTGTTGTCTGAAACGCCATGGCTTCCAGCGTGGCACGCACCAGATGGGCGCGTGTGGTAGCGCGGGTCAGTCCTACAATGGTGCCACGGGCATATGGATCCCAATAGGGCGAGCCGAGCCCTGTCAGGGCAGGTACAAAGTAAACACCGCCCGTATCGGGGACTGAGGAGGCAAGTGTCTCGCTTTCCCCTGATGAGGAGAGGATGCCAAGTCCATCGCGCAGCCATTGAATTGCTGCGCCACAGATAAAGACTGAGCCCTCCAGCACGTAGAAGACGCGTTTGCCGATCTGCCAGCCAACAGTGGTTAAGAGACCGTGCGAGGAGTGGATGGGGGTATCGCCCGTTTGCATCAGCAAAAAGCCACCCGTTCCGTAGGTGTTTTTCGCATCGCCTTCTTGAAAGCAGCATTGCCCAAAAAGAGCCGCTTGCTGGTCTCCCGCCACACCCGTGATCGGAATCTCTTTGCCAAAGACGGCGGCATCGGTCATACCGAACAGCCCCGCCGAGGGCAAGACCTGCGGCAACATACAGGCAGGGATGCCGAACAGACGTAATAATTCTTCATCCCATTGCATCATATGAATGTTAAACAGCAGTGTACGGGATGCGTTCGAGGGGTCGGTGGCGTGTACTCTGCCACCCGTAAAGCGATAGATCAGGAAGCTGTCGATGGTACCAAACAGCAGCTCGCCACGCTCGGCGCGCTCTCTGGCACCGGGCACATTTGCAAGGATCCACGCGAGCTTGGTCGCCGAAAAATAGGGGTCGATGGGAAGGCCTGTTTTCTCGCGCACGGTTTTTTCAAGCCCTGCGCGCCGCAGCTCGTCACAGTGCTCGGCGGTGCGGCGGCACTGCCATACAATGGCGGGAGCAATGGGCCTTCCACTTTCTTTTTCCCAAACCACCACAGTCTCGCGCTGGTTTGTAATGCCGATCGCGGCAATATCGTCGGCGGTGGCGCCTGCCTTAGCAAGTGCCTCCTTGGCGGTTTTTAGCTGCGTGGCAAAAATTTCTTCAGCATCGTGTTCGACCCAGCCATTCTGCGGAAAGTGTTGTGTAAAGCGCTCGGCGGCAGTGGAGACTGCCTTGCCCGTGGGATGAAACAGGATCGTGCGCGAGCTGGTTGTGCCCTGGTCAAATGCCATCAGATAGGTGCTCATGGTGCAACCTCCATTTTTCGTTTGCCGCGCGGTGCGCGCTGTAAACGGCGCACGCGGAGTGTCGGCTCAAAGGAAAGGGCATACAGTCCCTTTTTGGTAGAAACTGTCGTTAAAGTGCCATAACGTTCGCGATAATTTTGCACGGCGGCGGTCAAAAAATCCTCAGGAACGCCGAAATGCTCGGCAAAGTCCCACGGCTCGCGACAGCCGCTAAGAAACGCGTCGATCAAGCCCGTTAGCCCCACAAGGCGGTCGAACATCCGTTCACGCGTTTTGCGCTCCATACGGGGGTCATCCAAAATATCGCCTACCGAATAGGTGGCGTGCAGGATCTCCTCGCAAAGAATGACCTTGCGCTCTGCCTCGGTATCAATCTGGGCGTTCAGTGCAATGGTATCATCACAGCAAAGCCCGCGGATGCGTGGGGAATCAAAGGGGTATTTTTCGATGACGGTGAGGCCGTTTTCAAGAGCCTCGTCCAATAGCTTATCGTACATGGTCACCTCTTAGGATTTGCGGCGCGACTTGACGAATCGCACGAAATCTTCGATTTCGTGCAGCTCCTCGGGGGTAAATTCTTCGCCCTCGAAATGGGCGGCAAGGACGTGGGGACGCTCCTCCCAGCCGATGAGATAGGCAGGGGTAACACCCAGCGCGGGCGCCAATTTTTCCAGCGCCTCAGTAGGGATTTTATCGGTCAGTCCCGTTGCATAACGGTGTACTGCCGATTTGGCAAGCCCTGATTTTTCGGCAAGCTCGCCATAGGAAAGTCCGCAAAGATTCATTTGCTCTCGAATACGATCGGAAACGGTCATGTTCGTGTCCGCCTTTCTTTTTCTTCATTTTAATTGTAACAGCAACTGTGATCGGTGTCAAGCGTTCGTCACAAAAATATGACGGATTTACAATTTGTTCATAAAAAACGCCGCTGCAGTACTTGACAAAACGCAGAGAATGGTGTATGATATAGTCGTCCCAAAACAAGGACGATAGCCGCGGAGGCGCCGAGGATGATGAAACAGGCAAGTATTGGCTTTTGATTTCACGGTCGGCTTTTCTTTCGCGACGTTCGTCCTGAAATAAGGACAAAATGTCATACGCGCCGCTTCGATCACGGAGCGATTCTTTTTGGGATGGTCGTCCTAAAAACGAAACGAAACGGCGAAAAAGAAAAAGGAGGATTCATATGCCGATTGCAGCAATGTGCCCGTATTTCCGTTATGAAAAGGCGGGCATCACCCATTGCGAGTGCGGGGAATTGCATTTTCCCGATCGCAAATCACGGCGCGAGGTAGTGTATGCTTATTGCGCCCACCCCACCGATTTCGTTGCGTGTCCCCTGAAGCGCGCGATGGACGGATACTACGAAAGGAGTCTTTGAGGATGAAGAAGGTAGCAAGCGAAAGTGTCACCGAGGAAGCGCTTTCCCATGACCCACAGCGTGCCGCTTATATGATCGCTTGGCGCGATCGGTACATCGCACGGCTTGAGGAAACGTTGGCAGGGCGCGAGGAAGAGCGTTCGCTCCTGTGTGCGCTTTTGCAGTATGCCCTGCAAAAGGGAGCAGGAAAAGCGGCAGAGATCAGCATCGACAAGGCAGAGCTAAAAGCAATGCTGGGCGAGGTTTCCTGCGCGGTAGAGAATGGCGAAACTGCTTACACGGTGCGTTTTTCGCCAAAGGAGAGCGAGCACTGCGATGCCGCCGAGCAAGAAGAGGACTGAGGGGAAAAAGAAGGGAAGCGAGCTGGCAGACGAGCTGCTCGCCAAAGAGGTGCCGCAGGCAATCGCTCTGCTCTCGCGCATCATTTCGGATGAAGAACAAAAGCCCGAGCTGCGAATGAAGGCGGCAGAAAGTATTCTGGACCGCGTGTGCGGCAAGCCCGGAACGGCGAGCGCAACTACTATGACGGGGCGCGAGGAGCTCGCTGTGCGCTTTGAAGGGGAGTTGGAGCAATGGAGTCGATAAAAATGACAACCGTGGCGCCGATTTTTGAAAAATTACGGCGAGAGGTGCCGAATCCTCGCCAGCGTGAATTCTTTCTTTCCGCCGCACGGCACACCGCTTACGGCGGCGCGCGCGGCGGGGGAAAATCCTGGGCAATGCGCCGCAAGCTGGTGCTGTTGGCGATGCGTTATCCCGCCTTGCGGATCCTATTGCTGCGGCGAAGTCTGCAGGAGTTGCGTGAAAATCATCTGCTTCCTTTGCAGGCAGACCTCTTGGGGTTTGCCGAATACAAAAAAGAGGAGCGCGCCTTTCTGTTTCCTAATGGCTCCCGTCTGGTGTTGGGGTATTGCGATTGTGATGCCGATGTTCTGCAATATCAGGGTGCGGAATATGACGTGATCGGATTTGAAGAGGCGACACAGTTCAAGGAGGAATGGATGACCTTTATCTCGACCTCGCTTCGTACCACCAAGGACTATTTTTCACCCCGTATCTACTACACCTGCAATCCCGGCGGTGTGGGACACGCCCACATCAAGCGCCTTTTTATAGACGGCATCTTCCGTGAAGGGGAGAACGCCTCGGATTATGTTTTCATTCCCGCAAGCGTTTGGGATAATACGGCTCTGATGCAAGCAGACCCCGATTATGTCAAGCGCCTGGAAGCATTGCCTGAGCACAAGCGTCGCGCCCATTTGCACGGAGATTGGAACGTTTATGAGGGGCAGGTGTTCGAGGAGCTTCGAAACGACCCCAACCACTATGACGACCGATTGCTGACACACGTGATCGAACCGTTTACTCCTCCCACAGAGTGGCGGCGATACCGTTCATTTGACTTCGGTTATGCCAAGCCCTTTTCGGTGGGCTGGTGGGTAAAGGATGGGGATGGGCGACTTTATCGCATTCTGGAGCTGTACGGTTGCGCTCCGCGTGAGGCAAACGTCGGTGTCAGATGGTCGCCTGAGGAGATCTTTCGCGAGATCGCGCGTATCGAGCGCGAGCATCCGTTTTTGGCGGGGCACACGGTGACGGGTGTTGCCGATCCTGCGATATGGGATGCCTCGCGCGGCGAATCAATCGCAGAAACGGGCGAGCGATGCGGCATCTATTTTGAACGGGGAGACAATCGCCGTGTGGCAGGTTGGATGCAGCTGCACAACCGCCTTTGCTTTGATGCGCACGGTGTGCCGATGCTGTATATTTTCCGCACTTGTCGCGAATTCTTGCGCACGTTGCCCCTTTTACAGTACAGCCGTACCCATCCCGAGGATGTGGATTCCGACCTTGAGGACCATATTGCAGACGAGACACGCTATCTGTGTATGCTGGTGCCGATGCGCGCTGAGGGTGCGGAGACCGCGCGCACGGTACGCTTGTTGGATCCCCTTGATCGCCCCGTGCCGCAATACTCTCCGCGCGTGTCGCGGCGCGAAACGACACAATAGAAAGGAACCGTTATGACCAAAAGAACAATCATTGACGTGCCGCAGGTAAGAGCCGCAATGCAAGAGCTGCTTTCCTGGCAAAAGGCGCGCATCGCCTTTGATGCACGCCTTGCAGAGGAGGAAGAGTATTACCGCCTGCGTGTACGTCCCAAAAGCCATAAGGGGGTAGACGGTGAGGATTTTGCACCCACCTCGGCGTGGCTGGTAAACAGTATTCTGCAAAAGCACGCCGACCTGATGGAGCATATCCCCACGGCAGTGTGCCTGCCCCGCGAGCAGGGGGACGAGGCGGCGGCGAATGCGCTTTCCTCAATTCTGCCCGTGATCCTGGCACGTTCCCATTTTGAAGACGTGTATTCGGATAATACGTGGTATAAGCTGAAGCACGGCGTTTGTGCCTATGGCGTTTTTTTCAACAAGGAGCTTGAAAACGGACTTGGTGATATTGACGTGCGCCGTGTTGAGCTTTCCAATCTTTTCTGGCAGCCGAACGTGCGCGATATCGAGGCATCCCGCTCGGTCTATGTAGTCGAGCGTGTTGACGAAAGCCTGCTTCGCACCCGTTTCCCGCATTACGAGGGGAAGGGCGTGCTTGCCGATTTCCCGGGACTGGAAAGCGACGGGGAATCGGCACCCCGTCAGGTGATCGTCGTTGATTGGTATTACAAAAAGCGCCTTGCTGACGGCCGCACGGTGTTGCATTACTGCAAATTTGCAGGTGACAGTGTGCTGTTTGCCAGTGAAAACGAGGAAGGGTATGAGAACGGCTGGTATGAGCACGGTCAATACCCCTTTGTGCTGGATGTGCTGTACCCCATCGAAGGGGAATGCACGGGCTTTGGTATGATCGCACTGGGGCGCGATCCGCAGACCTATATCGACCGTATGGACCGCAACCTGCTAGAATATATGGATTGGGCAACCCGTGTGCGCTTTTTCTGCAAAAAGAATACGGGCGTAAACGAGGCGGATTTCACCGATCTTTCCCGCCGCATTGTCGAGGTCGAGGGCGATCTTGATGAGGAGCGCCTACGCCAGATCCGCGTAGACGACCTTGCCGATTTCTGGCTGCAGTTGAAAAATGCCAAGATCGACGAGCTGAAGGAAAGCACCTCGAACCGCAATTTTTCGCAGGGCGCGACCGAAGGCGGCGTGGTCGCCGCCTCGGCAATCGCCACCCTGCAGGAGGCAAGCAATAAGACGGTGCGTGATATAGTGGCGGCATCCTACCGTGCCTTTTTGCGTGTGGTGCATCTGGTGATCGAGTGCGTGCGCCAATTCTACGATGCCAGCCGTTGCTTCCGCATCCTTGGTGACAGTGGAGAATACCACTTTATGTACTTTTCAAACCGTATGATCGCTGACCGTCAGACGGGCACGCTGACCGATGGCACACCCATCTGGTATCATCCCGTGTTTGATATCGACGTTCGCGCCGAAAAACGCGACTCGTATAGCCGTATTTCGCACAATGAAACGTTGAAAGACCTTTATAAGATGGGCGCTTTTCAGCCTGAAAATGCAACGGCGGCAAGCATTTTGCTGTCGGCAATGGATTTTTCGGGTGTGGCAAAGGTGCGCCAACAGGTAGCAGCGCTGGCGGGCAGAGAAGCCCCTGAGGCAGGATGCTTGCAGACAACGAGTGAAAAGAGCAGCGATCCGCTGCTTCGCGCACAGCATGAGGCGGCGGCGCTTCGCCAAGCCGCCGCAGGAGAGGTGCTGTGATCCGTATATACGCCGAGCGCAGAGGTAGTCGCTGCCGTCTGCTTGTGGAAGGGCATGCGGGATATGCAAAAGGGCCTGATGTGGTGTGCGCAGGAGTCTCTGCCCTGGTGGGCGCGTTGATCCAATATGCCGCGCGCACCCCTGCCTGCCGTCATCTGCGCTACTGTGTAAAGAATGGTGAGGCATTTCTTTCCTGCCGCGGGGGGCTTGGCAGTGGCTTTGATATCGTGCTGTGCGGTCTCTCTGCCATTGCCGAGGAATACCCCGGACACGTCAGGATCGAAAGCCTTGCTGTCAGTTGACGACAAACGAGAGAAAACGTGATATAATCGCAAACGATGGGAAGGCGTGCGAGCCCCAACCGATAAATGCGCCGCAACGCCCCATCCGACACCACGAAAGAGTGAGGAGCTATGAAGCAAACAACAACACGGGGTCTTCTTTGCCTGTTTGGCGAGGAGGCTGAGGGTGAAGCAATCGAACTGTCTGTCCACGCCCCGCAGACAAAGGAAACGGGCGCAACCGAAGCAAGCGCTCCCGCCGCCGGGGAGACGACCGCAAGCGAAACGCGGGAACAGGAATTCCGAGCGCTGATGGAAGGGGAATACAAGGACCTTTTCACAGCCTATTTTCAGGAGACCTTTAACCGCCGTTTCCGAGAACGGAAGGAAGAGATCGAGGAGCTGGAGCGAGCGCGAAGGACCTTGCGTGCCGCCGCCGAATGCTTTGGCGTGGACGAAGGAGATCTGGCGGATGTCATACGGGCGGAGTATGAAAAAAGAAGAGCGTCGACAGAGGCAACGTCAAAAATCCACCCCGTATCGGGGGATAACGCCGAAAAAGAGGAAGCGCGCG
>JBGVCY010000042.1:0-10747 GCA_045119135.1 Eubacteriales bacterium
AAAGTATTATAGCATATTTGAAGTGTTTTTTCAACACCCCACCATCTTTTTATACCTTTTTTGCCGTTTGAGCAAAATATTTACATTTCGGGTCTTGTAATTTTTGCCAAAAACGGCTATAATAGTAGCATCATTTATAAAACGGAGGTACAGTTTTATGGGAGGAAATATGTGGATGACCCTTGGCATGCTTGCCGTTATCTTTGTGGTTTTCTATTTCTTCGGCATTCGCCCCCAGAAAAAGCAGGAGCGCCAGGCAGCAGAAATGCGTAACAGCCTGACGGTTGGCGACGAAATCACCACCATCGGCGGCATCATCGGCAAGGTCGTCAGTATCAAGGACGAGACCTTTGTGCTGGAGACCACCCGCGATCACACCCGTATTCGTTTCCTGAAATCGGCTATCCGCTCGGTAGACGTGCGCGCAGAGGATGCGCAAGCCGCCCGTGCAGCAAAAACCGATGCAGAGGAAAAGACCGAAAGCAAATAATTCGGACTAAACATAGAAAACCCTTCATACAATGAATCGAAAGATGCTTTGTAAGGAGGGTTTTTCTATGCCAAAATCCAAGAAAAGAAATCGCCGACACAGCGCCGCAGGCGCAGAAAAGAATCCTACGTTGCTTTCTTCCCTGAAGGCAGCACTAATCTCTCTGCCGATTACGCTGGTGCTTGGGCTTTGCCTGCTTCTGCTGGCAACGGCACTGTTGCTTTCCACCAAGGATCCCGATCGCTATCACAGCACGGTAGCACTGCCCATCCTTTATCTGACCGCCCTTCTGGGCGGCATGATTGCCACGCGGATCGCACACCGTCATGCCCCATTTGTGTGTGGCGTGTCTACAGGCGTTTTGCTTGTTGTGCTGTTTTCCCTGCTTGCGCTGATCCTGCCCGATTCCCAATCCGCGGCGGGTACGGGATACATAACGTTTTTCCTGCGACTTGTGGTCATCCCCGCATCCATGCTTGGCGCATTTTGGGGCGCACGCGAGAAAAAGCAGAAGCGGCATCGGCATTGATTTTTAATTTAGACCTATAACGATATCAAAAACGCGCACGTTTCCGTGCGCGTTTTTGTGTTATTCAATGGTCAGGTCGCCGCTGGTGGAATCCATTTCAATGCGCATTGATTCATCACCATAGCGATAATAGCCCTTGCTGTGGTTAACAGACAATGCCGTTTCAAAATCACCGCTGGTGCTGTCAAATTCGGCAATAAAACCGAATTCACCCTCACGTTTGATATGAAGGTCACCGCTGGTGGTATCAAACGAAATGCTGACGGCAGGCGTTGCCAGTGTAACCGTGACATCACCCGACAGAGTATCGGCATCCAACGTGCCAAAAGTGGAATTTTTCAATGACAAATCTCCGCTTACGGCATCAAAATCAATATCGGTTGCAACCAGATTGCGACAGGTCGTAACACCCGAAACGGTATCGATCGAAAGCTTGCCGAGATTACTGCCCGCAGTGATGATATTGCCCGAAACAGTTTCGATATCGGTAGAGGTTGCCCAAACAGCATAAAGCGTAGTATTGCCCGATATGCTTTCAACGTCCAGATTGCCATATACCGAAAGATTGTTCAAGACAACCGATGCAGACAAAACGTCAAGCGATAACCCTGCAAACGGTGCGGAATTCATGGGTATTTGCACCGTTAAATGCTTTTCCGTCACACGCCCCCAATGGAAGAAGAAATTTCCCTTTCCGTCAAAGCGGATACGCAGATGTCCATTTTCAACATACCAGTGCAGCTGTTCTTCACGATCGGTGATTACGGTTCCATCCTTGGTGGTTTCCATGATTTTTACTGTATCGCCGCCGTATGGCTCGATCTTCACACTTCCCGCATCCCATTCAATCGAAAGGCGGTTGATTTCTTCCTCAATCACGGCGTCGCCCACGTTCGTATAAAGGGCGGGATCGGTACGTCTGTAAAAGCTAAGGCCAAAGCGGAAATTCCGTGTTTCCGCCGTGAAAACACCAATGCAAAGCAGAGCAAGCAAAGCGCAGATGATGATCAGCGGGATCAACCATCTTCTCTTCTTTTTGGGCTTCTCGTGCGTTTCATACCACTGCCCGCCGTCTGCTTTTTCCTTGTTTTCCAGTTCCTTATCCAATCGCGGGCGGATCGCCGAAGCAAAGATAAGCATACCAACGCCAAGAGAAACGATGATAAACATCAACGCCTCGCCGATACTGCTATTGATCAGCGCGGCAGGCAAAATGCAAAGAATGCAGAACGCGATACCGAATGCCTGCAGCAAATTTGCCGCAAGCTCAAACGCTTTTCTGGCAGCAGGAGCATAGGTACGCGCACTATCATCGGCAAAATCGGGCACCAGACTGCAGGTCAGCACGATCAGCACTGTGCCAAGCGCTGCAAAGACAAACAGTGGCCAGATCCAATTGAACATAACCGCCAGCACAAGCCAAGAAATATACAGCATGACACCGATTGCAACACCCGCGCCGCGCAACATTTTTGCCGTACATAGCTTTGCGGGTGGCAGATGGCGTTTCCCGCCCTTTTCGCTCTCCTCTTGCTCTTCCTCTTTCTTGTAAAAAGGCGGGGGCGTGGGTGCTGCAGGCTCTTCTTTTTGCTCTTCCGTTGCTTTTTCGATCAGTGGCGAGATATCACCAAGATCACCGATCGCGCGCGCATACGCCGCATCGGGCGAAAGTCCCTCGCCGATCAACTCGTCATAGCGGTCGCTGAGATTTCCAAGCAGCTCTTCAAACAGCGCATCATTGTGCGCGGTCTTTGGTGCATCCAGAAACAGCGATTGCAGATATTTTTTTAAATTTTCTCTCATTCCAATTCCCCTCCAATCAGTCGGTTGATCAGATTGTTTGCTTTTTTCCATTCCTCAAGAGCTTTTTGATATGTCCGCCTGCCCTCCTCGGTAATGGCGTAGTAGCGACGGCGCGCGCCGCTTTCTTCGTTTCCCCAATATGAGGTGATACATCCTGCCTCCTCCAATCGGTGAAAGGCGGTATACAGGGTCGCCTCTTTTAATTCATATTCGTTATCGGTTTGCGTACGAATGGCTTTGTTGATGCGGTAGCCGTAGCTATCACCCTTGGAAAGGATCGCAAGGATAATGGTTTCGGTATGACCGCGTAAGAGATCAGATGTAATATACATTGCTCCACCTCCTACTGCTATTATAAAACGAGATACCTCGCCTGTCAAGGTATCTCGTAAAAATAATTTTGAATTTTTTAAGTTTTTTGCCAGATTGAAATATCGACCTCGGCGCCGACACGCAAACGATCCAGCGCCGCAAGGCGCTCCTGCCCCGCGCGGGGCGTACGGTAATAGTACGGTGTCATAGCGAACAGTGCTTGCAACATATTCTGCGCAAGCTCCATTTCAAAGCGCAGATTCTCCGTCTCCAGCAGCTTCATCTGCTGCGGTGCATCGGCACGGGGCTTGTTCTGGTATGGGATGTCGTACAGCACGCGCTTTACATCCAGCAAATGGTCAGCGCCTGCCCCCACCAGCAATAAAATACCGCCCGGCTTCAGCACACGAAGGAACTCCTCTTCGGCGACGGGGGCAAAAATACTGACCACCGCATCGACAGAGGCATCACGCAAGGGCAAATCAAAGATGCCCGACACCGCAAAAAAAGCATCGGCATTTGCCGCACGCGCCGCCTTTGCCGCGTGCTTGATGCCGTTTTTGGAAAGGTCAAAGCCAAGCGGAAACAGTCCTGCCTCTGCCATTTTGAGGGTGTAATAGCCCTCGCCACAGCCGGCATCGACCACCGTGCCCTGCGGGGCGTATTTCTGAAGTAACGCACAAACGGTATTGGCAATCGGCGCATAAGCGCCACTTGAAAGAAATGCCGTACGCGCCGCAATCAGCGTGGCATCATCACCGCCGCCTGCGGCACGGGCAGAGGTCAGATTCACATAGCCTGCCGCCGAAAAATCAAAGCAATGACGGCGCGCGCCATCGCAAAAAATGCTGTTTCCCTCTTTTTTTACGGCGCCGCCGCAAAGAGGACATTTCAAAAGCTCGTATCGCATAGCTCTATCCCTTCGATGTTTTATCTTATTGTAGCACATTTGTACGAGATTTACAAGAAAAACGCAGAGCATTGCTCTGCGTTTTTCATTCTTTTTTCTCAACCAAGGGTAGCTCGAACCAAAAGACACTGCCAACGCCAAGCGCGCTATCCACGCCATAGACCGCTTGATGTGCCTCAAGCACACTCTTAACAATCGACAGTCCAAGACCCGTACCCATTACGGCACGCTTGTGCACCTTATCCACACGATAGTAACGGTCCCAGATTTCGGTAATGCGATCGGGCGGAATGCCCTCGCCGTCATCGGCAACCGATAGGCGCACCTTGCCGTTTGCAATCTCCTCGCGCACCACCACACGGCGGCTGTCGCCTGTGTAATTCACCGCGTTGTTAATGAGGTTATAGATCACCTGCAGTATCATTGTGCGGTCGGCAGCAACGTATGCCTCATCCGCTCCTTCAAACACGATGCGGTACCCCTCGTGCTGGATCAGACGGTCATAGCGCTGCATCGTATCACGCACAGTCTCGGTCAGGTCAAACACGCTGATTGTGGGCTTCTGCGTTCCCGATTGCAGCTTGGAAAGATCGGTCAGATCCCGCACCAGCTCGGAAAGGCGCGTGGCCTCATCAATCACAGCCTGCAGGTTTTCGGGCGTGTTTTCCCCTGGGATATCGCGCATCATCTCACTGTATCCCTTGATCATTGTCAGGGGCGTACGCAGGTCGTGCGAGATATTGGCGATCAGCTCCTTTTGCAGTCGGTCGGTCGCCTCGATCTCGTGCGCGGCATAGTTCAATGCATCGGAAAGCTCCTGCACCTCGCGGTAGCCTCTGCCCGAATAATCTGCTTGATAGCTTCCGCTTGCCAGTCCGCGCGCTTTTTCGGTAATATCGGCAAGCGGACGGGTAATAATACGCGAAACCAAATACGCAAACAGCACCGTGATCACCAGAATCCCCGCGGCGATCCAAAGAAACTGCACCTGCAGTGTTCGGATAACCGCGCCAAGCGGTGTCAGCTCGCAGTCGGTCAGCAAAACGTATTCCGCATCATCCTCATATAAGAGCTGCAAATGGATGGCGTGCACGGATGCGGTAGGGCGAATGCCCGGTACGCGAAAGCCCTCCTCCTCTTCGGTAAGGCTTGGCTCAAACTCCATACGCTGATCGTATTCTCCACCGTTTTCCTTCGCCTTCAGATACAGCTCGTTCAGGCGCTGCTCGGAAAGCGTGTGGATCACACACTCAGGCGAGATATCGGCATTGGCGATTTCTTCACCTATGCCGCCCGTAATGCGGACGATGCGAATGCAGACCGTATGCTCGTGTGCACAGTTCTGCACGCGCTCGGCAAGTCCCTCGGTGGTGACATAATCCGAAAGATCGGAAACGATCTCTTCCATATCCGAAAACTTTTCGCGCTGATAAAAATAACCAAGCAAGCGGATCTGAAAGACCCAGATCACCAGTAGTGACAGTACCATAAATGCCGCCAGACACACGAAAAGCCGCCATCGGATACCTACGTGGCGGCGAAGCGGCTTGTTCGTTTGTTCGCTTTTCATTGTTTTTCCTCAAAGCGATAGCCGACACCGCGCAGGGTGACGATATATTCGCTGTAGCGTCCTAAGCTTTTGCGCAGCAGCTTGATATGCGTATCCAGCGTGCGTGCATCACCGTAAAAATCGTATCCCCACACCTCGTTAATGAGGCGTTCACGGGTCAGTGCCACGTTGCGGTTACGCAGCAGATAGAAGAACAGATCGTATTCCTTCGGCGACATTTCGATACGCTTGCCATCGATATAGACGATACGTGCCGTCAGGTCAACGCGCAGTCCTCCGTTATCCATTTCCACAATCTGATTCTGCACCTTCTCCTCAGCGGTGTCACGCTTGGTGCGCTTCAACACTGCCTCGACACGCAGCATCAGCTCGCGGGGCGAGAAGGGCTTGGTCACATAGTCGTCGATGCCAAGCTCAAAGCCGTTGATCTTATCGTACTCCTCACTGCGTGCCGACAGCATAATAATCGGCGTATTGGTGTGCTTGCGGATCTCACGGCACGCCGAAAAACCATCCAGCTCAGGCATCATAATATCCAGAATAATGATATCAAACTTCTCTCGGCGACAAAGATTGACCGCTTCCATACCGTCCCCTGCCTCGGTTACGGTATGTCCTTCGAATTCTGCATATTTACGGACGATCGAGCGAATGCGCGCCTCGTCGTCAACTACCAAAATGTGATACATATGCTCCCCTTTCCGTTATGATGGAATATTCTCGATCAGCTTGACCGACAGTGTCATTTGCTGACCGCCGCGCACGACAATAACATCGATGGTATCTCCCACCTCGTACTGTCTGACGATCTGCTTCACGGCATCCACATCCGAAACCGAAATGCCTGCCACGTAGTAGATATAGTCACCTTTTTCAAATACCGTATCGGCGTTTTCTTCATACACGTACAGCACGTTATAATAGCTCATAAAGCCGGCACTGACGGTTTTCACCTCAACCGTAACGCCCATCGTGGGAACGCCAGGGATATAGCCCTTCTCCAAAAGCAGGCAGATCGAGGTATAGGCAGTGTCGATCGGAATTGCGAAGCCAAGACCCTCGACACCCGATGCCGAATACTTGGCGTTGACAACGCCGATCAGCTCACCTGCCATATTGAACAGTCCGCCGCCCGAGTTGCCTGAGTTGATCGCCGCATTGGTCTGCAAGAGTGTCATTGTTACACCGCCGATCACGACCTCACGCTCCAGCGCACTGATGGTGCCGTCGGTCATTGTGCCGCCCAGCGACCCCAAGGGGTTGCCGATGGCAAACACATCCTCGCCCACGGCAAGCGCCGCGCTATTGCCAAACTTTGCCACGGTCAGGGTCTCCTGCGGGGTGATTTTGATAATAGCGATATCGCCTTCTTCATCGACACCGCGCAAATAGGCTTTATAGGTATTGCCGTTGGTCAGGCGTACGTAGATGCTATCCTCATACCCCTCGACCACGTGGTTATTGGTAACGATGATGCCGTCGGCGTGAATGATTACGCCACTGCCCGCGCCTGCCTGCACTGTGCCGCGATTGGTTTCGACTGTGGTCATAATCTCGACCACAGAATCCTTGACCTCGGCAACAACTGCGATCAGCGATTTTCCGTCATTTCCTGCCGATCCGTTTGTCGAGCCCACCAAAGCAGAGCCGTCGTTTTTGGTCAGCTGTGCGATTACCGCCGCATAGTTATAGGTGGACCCGCCGCTTTCGCCATAGACATTGCCCGTAAGAGAGCCCGTTTGTCCCGATACGGCTGGATTTATGGTAGGATTGTCCTTTTCCAGTTCCGCCATATAATTCGAGATCATCATACCGCCGAACGCTGCCATTGTCAGTAACGAGAGTGCCAGCACCGTGCAAACGGCAACCAAGAAAACGCGCGACCATTTGGAACGAGGCGCGTGAAAGCTCTGCTCGCCCATAGGCATCACAATAGGGGGCACCCCATTATCGTTCTGATAGGAAACGCGATACCATTTCCCTTCTTCGTATGTTTCTTGTCGGTTTTGATCGCAATCGCCTCGATCAAAGTCGTCAGGTCGTTCCATATCGATGCTCTCCTTCCGCTTTTTAGATAAAGGTGTTACACCCAGCTGATTTTAGTATAATTTTCTTTTGTGACGGTTTGATGATTTCCGCGAAAAAATGTGCTGAAATCGAAGCAAAGTCCAATTTTTTGGTTGCATCTCCATCCTTGATTTGTTATAATAAAGTAAATTATATTATAAGGGGGGACTGTGATGCTTCAGATGATCAGAGAATTGCTTGCCGCGCGCGGCATTGATGCGGTGGCACCGCTTTCACTTGCCGATTGCACCGTCACGCGTCCCTATCTGCTGACCCGTGTGGGTATTACCGAGGGCACCGCCTTTGTCTTTGCCGTACCTTATTATACCACAAAATGCGATGATCCTGCAAGAAACATATCGGCATATGCCGTATCGGGCGATTATCACGTCTTTTTTGCCCGTCTGTTTGACGAGGTGCTTCCCCTCTTGCGTGCCGCCTTTCCCGAGCACCGCTTCGCGGGCTTTACCGACCATTCGCCGATTGCCGAGGCAAATGCCGCCGTACGGGCAGGACTTGGCTTTTTCGGCTGTAACCACCTGTTTTTGACCGAGCGCTATTCCTCGTACATATTCCTTGGCGAAATCATCACCGATGCGCCGACCGATGCCGTTCCACACGATATCTCTACCTGCACGGCGTGTGGCGCTTGCCGCCGCGCCTGCCCTGTTGATTTGGCATGCACCGACTGTCTCTCGGCGCTGACACAGAAAAAGGGCGATCTGACCCCCGCCGAGCAGGAAGCCGTGCTGGCGCACGGCATCGCCTGGGGCTGTGACCGCTGTCAAGAAGCCTGCCCCATCACAAAAAAAGCAAAAGAAAGCGGCAGTATTTATACCACGATCCCCTATTTCAGCCAAACCGCCATTCCCCATCTGACTGCCGCCCTTGTCGACAGTATGAGCGACGAGGAGTTTGCAGTACGCGCCTATAGCTGGCGTGGCCGCGCGGTGATCCTGCGCAATCTTCACTTATTGGAAAGGAGCGAGCAATGATCCGATTTTTCTACGGTGCCGGCACGACCGAAGCGCGTGATCAGCTTTACCAAAGCATCCGTCAGGATCTTGCCGCAGGCGCAAAGGCGATCCTTCTGGTTCCCGAGCAGGAGACCGTGAACACCGAACGGCGAATGCTGGAGCTGTTACCCCCTTCGTGTCAGCTTTCCTTTGAGGTTTTGAATTTTTCACGCCTTGCAAACCGCACCTTCCGCACGCTTGGCGGACTTTCCTACCACGCGGCAAGCCCTGCGGCATCGGCGCTTCTGATGTGGCGCACACTCACCACGCTTGCTCCTTATCTCAACCAATACCGCGAAAGCGCCTCCGAAAACCCCGATTTTTGTGACGTGATGCTGGACACTGCCAAGCAGCTGAAGGCATATTGCATTACGCCCGATGCCCTGCTTGAAGCCGCCGAAGCACTGCCCGAGCACGAGCCCTTGCGCGAAAAGCTATCCGATATCGGCTCGCTTCTTTCGGCATATGACCACACCCTTCACGAGCGCTTTGACGATCCACGGGACGAGCTGTCGCGACTTGGCGCCCTGCTGTCTCACCACGCAAAGGAACTGTTTGGTGGCACCCATATTTATATCGATTCGTTCACCGATTTCACCACCGAGGAGCTGACGGTCATCCGCCATCTTTTCGCCGCGGCGCCCTCGGTCAGCGTTACCTTTCCCCAGCGCTCGCCTGCTGACACGGGACTGCATCTCTCGGCATCAGCGGCATCGCACCGCAAGCTGCTGCGTATGGCACGTGAGCTTGACCTTTCTGTACACTACGAGACACCCAAGGACGAGCGCCCGCGCACAGCACTTTCCTATCTTTCCCGCCATCTTTTTGATATGACCGCCGAGCCCGCGCCGCTGGCGCTTTGTACCTCGGGCGAGATCACCTATACCGTTGCCTCTACCCCGTTTGAAGAGGCAAAAGCAGTTGCCGCCGAGATCCACCGTCTGGTGCGCGCGGGCGCCCGCTATCGCGATATTACCGTGGTCCTGCGCGATGCCACCAAATCGGTTGGAATCCTGGATGCAGCGCTTGAAAAAGAGGGGATCCCCTTCTTTCTTTCCGAAAAGACCGATATCACGGTACGTCCCCTGATCAAATTGATTCTTGAGGCATTCCGTATCTATCGCTATCATTGGCGCGAAGAGGACGTGATCGGATATCTGAAGACCGGGCTTTGCGGCGCTTCGGACGACGATGTCAATCTGTTTGAGGAATACGCCGCCGTCTGGCACCCGCGGGGGGAGAGCGCGTATGTACGCGCGCCCTTCTCCAAAAATCCCGACGGTTACGGTGCTGAAATTTCAGCGCGTGGCACACGTATTTTAGAGGGCGCAAACCGTGTGCGCGATGCACTCTGCGCGCCGCTTGTGCAGTTGTTTACGTCATTGGAAGCAGCGCCCGACATCAGAGCGCAATGTGCCGCACTTTATGAATTTCTGACAACGCTTGGCGTAGGAGACCGTCTGAAACAAGAGGCAGAGGAACGATTGCTTGCAGGTGAGCGCCGCGAGGCAGAGGAGCTTTCCCGTCTTTATGAGGTCACCGTTGCGGCGCTTGAGGATATCGCCGATGCCATCGGTGATGAAAAAGGCGATATCACCCTCTTTTCCGATGCGCTGAAGCTGGTCTTTTCGCGCACCGACATCGGCACGATCCCGACCTCGGCAGACGAGGTAACGGTGGGATCGGCATCCATGCTGCGCGCCGATCACCCCCGTTTTGTGCTGGTAATGGGGCTTAACGAGGGCGAATTCCCCCGATCGGTCAATGATGCGGGGCTGTTTGGCGATGCCGAAAAGAAACGCTTGCAGGAGCTGGGCGTTGAGATGCCCGGCAGCGCCGAAGAGCTTGCTTCGGACGAGCTGTTCTATGTATACCGTGCGTTTTGCGCACCGTGTGAGGGCTTATTCCTCTTCCGTTCTGATTTTTCCACCGACGGACACGCGCAGTCGCCGTCGATTGCAATCACCCGTGTCAAGGCGCTGTTTCGCGATCTGCCCGAGCAACGCTTCCTTCCCAGCGATGCCCTTTCGCACATCTATACCCCCGAGGG
>JBGVCY010000043.1:0-3403 GCA_045119135.1 Eubacteriales bacterium
ACCGCCGTAGGGGTCAGCAATGTCCATCGGCATACATTCGATTTTTGCGGCATGTTCGGGAAAGCGGAAGGTCAGCTCCAGTGCGTGCGAGGCACTGATGGCAATCACGCGGTCGGCATTCTCGACCATTTCGCGCGTCACATTGCGCGCGCAATGCGCGGGATAGTTATTATCAGGAGTAGCAGGGACACCCGCTTCCTCCAGCACCGCTTTAGCGGTCGCGGTAATGGGCGCACCCTCGGCGGCAAACAGTCCCGCCGAATCGGCGTGCCACGCGGTATTTCCCTTTGCCACCCGATGGTTAAAAAGCGCCGCCGCCATCGGTGAGCGGCAGGTGTTGCCCGTACAGACAAACAGCACGCGCTTTGCTTCCCCATCCGTTGTTTTCAGGGGCTTGGTGATCAGTTCTGTTGCACTCATTTTATCACCCGTTCTGCAAGGTATCGGCAAGCGCGGCAGGCACCGCAACGGTACGCCCCGATCCGATCTCGTAAAGGAAAGCCTCTCCCCCCTCGTACACGGCGAAGGTAAAGCAATAGTAAAGCGACGGGTATTCGGCAAACATCAGCTTCACGCGGCGCTTCATAGTCGGCTGCTCGAAATCGGGCAGCTCGGCATCTCCTTCTCCCTCAAACCACAGCTCGCACAGCTCGTCGATCACATCGGCGTGATCGGCGGCGGTAAAGCGCTTATGCTCAACGCTTGTGGCATCCTCATAGCAAAGAAGTGCATCGGTCACCGTCCAGGTTTCGGGCTTCAGCTCTTCACTGCCCGCATAGTAAACGCAAAGCATCTCGTCGGCAATAAACAGCGCGGGATCCAGTGTGCCGATCGCATAAAAGGTGCGGGTAAATCCGCTATCCTTATCCTCGTACACACCCCATTCCTCGCCCTTGGAGGCGGGCTCGAACACGGTATCCAGCAGCACGTAAACGGCATCGGTCTTGGTATCCACATAGGCGCCGTCCTCGCCCTTGGTAAAGCGGTGGGTGCGTGCGCAGGAGACCAGCAGCAGCGGTACCAGCAACAGCAATAGCAAGCGTTTCATTTCGCTTTACCTCCTTCTTTTTATGGTAAATATAATGATTCACAGTATATTATAACATATATCTTCAACAAAATCAAGCGCGCAAAAGAAAAAGAAAAGGACGGCACTCCGCCAAGCGGAGTGCCGTCCTTTTGTGTATCATGTTCTGCGGTATTTTCGCGCCGTTTCCTCGCTTGCCACGATCTTATCCGCAACCGTCACCATCCACGCCTCGCGGCACCGCGGCACCGACCAGAAGGTCAGCGGAAACATATGCGATGCGATGATATTCCTCTCGCGCCGCGTCAGCGGAAGATCGCGCTCGGCATTGGCAAGTGCAAAACGGTGATGCTTGAAGCCGTGCCAGCGAAAGCCCTTGTTGGGATCGTGCCAATCGTAGAGATAATAATCGTGCAGCAGCCCGCCCCGCACAAGCGCGCGCAGGTCGCAGGGAATGTTGTATTTCACCGCAAAACGGTATGCGGTATATGCCACCTTGACCGCGTGTGTATACACCGAAATATCGGAATGCGAAAGGTATTGCTTCATCTCGTCAAGGCGGGTCTTTTCCCTTACCTCGGCAAGAATATCACGGAAGAAGCGGTTTTGCTCTTTGGTCATCCTTTTTTCTCCCCCCATTTCCGTCTGATCTCGTCACGGTAGCCGCCTTTATCAAACATATAGCGGTTCAGCATACCGTAAAAGCTGAAGGGAGAGCGCCTGCCGCTCTCGCTTCTGAACTGCTCGCGCGCGCTGATCTTCAGCTGATCCAGATTGATATGCGTGCGCATCTGCTTTGCATACTGCTTGACGCGCTGCAACAAACGTAGCGAATGCACCAGGTCGACCGCAAACACGCCGATATAAGCACCCACAAAAAGGATCAGTAACGGAATCTCGACCACGCGCACCGCAATTCCGTGCAAACGGGGATAAAGAAAGAAGTAATAGCCCGCACAGATCAAGCCCCAAAAAAGCGAAAACTTCGGGCAGATCAAGCCGTTGAGGTTCGCCCATTCGCCTGAGTAATCCCACAGGCGGATATGAAAGGCGTACAGCGCAATAGCACCGCCGATCAGCTCGATCAGGGTCATCACCAGAACGGCAAGCAACAGAATCACCGTCACGCGCAGCGCTTCATTGGGCAAAAAGCGCAGCTTCAGCTCGGAAAGGAAATAGAGGATACAGCCGCCGATGCCGTAGATCGGCAGGGCGCACCCCCGCAAAAAGCCGGGGTTGATCAGCTTTTTGTGGCGAAAGCCACGGTATACCACCTCAAGGCACCAGCCCGCGGTACAGCAAAGACAAAACAAAAACAGATACTCGAACAATGCATCCACGGACGATACCCCCTTTTCTTAATTTACTACCGAAACGGTGTTATTTTTTACGCTTTTTTGCCTTTTGATTCCCGTGCTTGGCAAGTCCTTTTTTGCGACCGACCAAAAGCACAGTCACCACCACACCTGCCGCCACCAAAACACCGCCGACGATCCACAGCACCACGATCAGTGCCTCGCCGCCGTCTGCATCCACGGGTGAGAGATCAAAAAAGTCCAGCGAGTTGCCAAAATCGGTCATCACAAGAGGCATCTCGTCAAGGCGCTCCTCGACCATCGCGTTCAGCGTGATGTAGTAGGTCTTTTGCTTCAGTTCCTCAAAATGCGTGTTGATATACGTTTCCTCTTTGGGAAGACGCATCAGAATGCAGTAGCCGTTGTCCACCGCCAGTACCTCGCTGACGCCGTAATCGGCAAGCGCAAAGGCGGCATCCTCAAAATCCTTTTCCATCTCACCGCGGGCAAAGTAAATGCCGTCGCCCGTTGCCTCTGCCTGCGTACCGTATACCCAGATTTCGCCCCATTCGTCAAGGCGTTCCTCTTCAGTGCTCTTTGCCGCAACGCGATCGCGTAGCTCCTCGGCGCGCGCCTTGGCGGCAGCATCACTCACATAATTGCGCGTCTCAATCAGAATTTGCGAAACACGGATAAAATTCTCACCCTCAATCGTTTCGCGTGCCATCTCATCGCTGTCATCCAGCTTGCCGTCCATCAGCATCGCATCGATGATGGCGGCAGGCAAAAATTCGGTCGCGGCAAGATAGCGGCGCACGTAACGGTCGGTCAGATATTCGGCATTCAGACTGTCGATATAAGCGCCGCGATCACCCTTGAAATAATTTTCGATAATGCCGTCCATACGCTCCTGCACATCATCACCAAGCTCACCCTTATCATATTCCAAACCGAACTCTTCACCGATCGCCAGCATCGCATCGTTCTTGGTGACCAGATTCTCCTTCACAAACGCCACCAGCGCCTCGCGCTCGGCGGGATCGTCAAACACGTTATCCCCATGCACACGCTTCATTTCGGC
>JBGVCY010000044.1:0-7365 GCA_045119135.1 Eubacteriales bacterium
TATCTCTTACTGTTCAATTTTCAAAGACCATTTCGCCTCCGCCTTTTCGCGGCGACTTGCTTATTATAGCACCTTATAACCTGCTTGTCAAGCGGTTTTTGAAAAGTTTTTTGATTTTTTTCGAGTTTTTTTCGCGTGCGACAAGCAGGACAGAAGCAAGCCTTTTTAGTATCGCCTCAAATTCGTTGCTTATACATAAAAAATGAAAAAAATCCCATACTAAAAGCGAGGTGATAGGATGCTAACAATACTGCTTAGAACACTGATCGTTTACGGAATATTGATCGGCACGATGCGACTGATGGGAAAACGACAGCTGGGCGAGCTGGAAATATCAGAGCTGGTGACAACGCTTCTGATCTCCGAGATCGCCTCGCTTCCCATAGAAAACCCAAACGTGCCCGTGATCGTAGTCATCATTCCGCTGGTCACGATATTGACGCTGGAAATCACGCTATCGGTGATCCTGCTAAAATGTCCGCGCCTGAAGAATCTGGCATCGACTCGACCCAGCATTCTGATCAAGAACGGCGAGGTGAATCAAAAAGAGATGCGGCGCGTGCGCATTTCCATTGACGAGCTGATCAGCGAGGTGCGCCAATCGGGCATTGCGTTGCTTTCTGACGTAGATTATGCGATCCTTGAACAAAACGGCAAGATATCGGTCATTCCGCGGCGTGGCGCGCAACCGCCGACAGCTGATGATCTTTCGCTTAGCCTTCCCGAAAACGGGATCGTACGGGTGTTGATTGCCGACGGGTATTTGAATCGCTATAATATGCAGCTGATGCGCATCGGCGATAACGACATCGCGCGCTATCTGTCAGAGCGGGGCTTGCAAGCCCAAAACGTCTTTTTGCTTGGAATTGACGATACCGGCGAGCTTTATTGGATCGAAAAGGAGAACGGGAAATGAAGACCTTTTACGCCTCACTGATCGTATTTTTTCTGCTTCTTGCGCTGATCGTTTGCAACGGCTTCTACGTTAGAAAAACAACAGCAGCGCTGGAAGCGCTGCTGTCAGAGCTTTCGCGGTCACCCGTAGAGGAAGCCGCGCTATCAAACGTTGAAGGAACTTGGCAAAAAAGCAAGCGCGTGCTTGCCCTTTCTGTTGCCTTTGAGGAGATACGCGCATTGGATGAGCAGTTACTAACCCTGCGTGCCGCGGCAAGTACAGGTTCTGGCGCCGACTTTGAGCGCGCACGTTTGCTTGCGATCGAGACCCTTGTCCGCATTCGCGAATCCGAAGGGCTTTCGATCGACAATCTGATCTGATTCCCTTCCTTTATTATAAAGGCGGCAGAACAAGAGGCAGAACCTCTTCAAGCGAATCGACAACAGTGACACCGCACGCCTCTAATTTGTGGCGTGGGTGATGTCCTGCGGCGACCAGAATACAATCTGCACCCATACTGCTTGCGACCTCGTGATCGTGTGTGGTATCCCCCAGCAGAACTGCCACATCGTCGGGATGCGCGGCACGCCAAGCTGCGGCAAGCGCGCTTTTGCCTGCTGCGTGGATGGTACCGGTCCCCCAGATCTCATCAAACCAATCCAGCGCTCCGCGCTCGCTCAATTGCTCGCGCAGCATCCCCTCGTGAGAGGCGGATAAAATCGATTGGCGGATTCCCGCGCGGCGAAGCGCGGCGCACAAGGGCTTGACCCCTGCAAACAACGGGGCATTGACACTGTTTTTCAGATACAGCTCGACCCACATGGGCGCCAGCACATCGTGATAGCTTTCCTTTTCAAAATCAAGCCCCAGACGGCGGTAATAATCCTCTACGGGAAAATCAAACATCTCGCGGTAATCCGCAAGGCCTTGAAAGGTCGGCAATCCGCGTGGCGCCAGCATGGTATTGATACTATCAATGCCTGCCTGCATATCGTCAAGCACAGTGCCGTTAAAATCCCAGATAACATGTGTATAACGCTTCATATTCACCAAAAAGGGCTGCCATACGACAGCCCTTCCTTTTGATTTGATTTTAGTCGATCGACTCGTCGTCGTCAGTGGGAAGATTGTCGGCAACGCCACTCATCAGTCTCCAATCGAGGTAAAGTGCATTGGGGGACTGCAGAGCATTTTCGTCGTCGGCAAGAACGCTTGTGGACATACAAGTCAGTGCCTTGGCAAGTGTTGCGTTATCGATGGTCTCGGTAACGCCGTTCATTGTATAGGTCAGGCTTCTGCCCGTGTAATTGAGCAGCTTGTTTGCCATTTCGGCGGCGTTGTTTCTGGAGCTTGCCAGCGTGTTATAGATCGCATCAAGAGTGGTCAGTGCCGCATTCAGAGAAATCGATTCGTTGTAGACATTCGCCTCGAGATATGCTTCGATTGCATCCGAGACAACCTCGATCACGCGAATGCTCTTTTCATCGATCTTATAGTTCGTCAGATCAAAGAACACCGACAGTGCAGGAGAAGAAATCGCATCATAGTTCTGCTTTTTGCCGTATTCCCAAGCCATAATGTTTTCCTTCGCATTGGGATGTGCAATGAACATGTTGCCCGTCTTTTCGATATCCATTACGTACTTGTTATCCTCGGTGGGAACAACATACCGGTAGGTAACGTCGTCGATAACCTCGTCCTCGAGCGTGTAGTTAACACCCTCGATACCGTACTGCAGAAGGTTACGGAATTCGGGGTTGGTATTGAGGTAGGTGATGATCTCAACAGCGCGGTCGCTTGCGGTGCTGCTGCCGCCCACTGCGAACATCGAGCCGAAGACATCAGCTTCGGTTGCGCGAGGAGTGCCCATTACAAGGATTTCATACTTGTCGCTGTACTCCTGCTGCAACTCCCAACCGCCCTTGACGATCTTTACTGCGGCATTGGCAGCAGCATTATCGGTCATAAAGCCAGCGGTCTTTTCAAAGGTAAGCTTGGTCTTTACGCGGTCGATATAGGTCTTGTTGATCAGCAGGTTCTCATAGCCCAACTGCTCACCGCGGATGGTATCGTTCAGATACGTGCCGCCAAACAGCGAGAACTCATCGGGTCTGAGGATGTAGGAGCCGGGCATCGAATTCAGATCGTAGCCCCAATAGTGGATGAAGGAAACATCAACACCGTCAGCGCTGTAAAGCGGATAGATGTATTCAGCATCGCCCTCGGCATAGCCACCCTTCACATTTGCCTCGTAAACGTAGTTGAGGAACTTCTGGAAGTTGGTATCGTAAATCGAGGAGGTCGGGAAGCTGGATGCGGTGTAATAGTATTCGTTCATCAGCGCCTTGTCTACCATCAGGTAGGTGTACTCGCCAATGACGGTATTGTTGGGAATACCGTAGGTCAGTCCGTTGTACTGAATGGCATCGAAGTAAAGATCATCGATGTAGGTATACAGCGTCATTGCCGCATCGCTGAGCTGATCGTCGATAGCAAGCAGCCATTCCTTGTCAGCAAATTCGCGGTACTTTTCATAACCGCTGATGTTGCCCGCATCACCGATGAAGAGGATATCAACCTGATAATCCTTTGCCTCGGGATACTTCAGCTCGGGCACGCCGTACTCGTTATAAACGGTTTCCTCGGTCGTGGGCTGATTCTTCGAGATCAGACCGTTTTCCAAGGCATACTCGTGCTCGGCAAGCGCTTCCTCAATCTTTTCGTAATATTCGGATTCCTTGACATATTTGATGTTCAGCTTGGTTTTGAACTTTGCCTTGGTGATCTTATTGATCGCCTCGTTCACAGCTGCCGCCTGCGTAGGGTCAACGCCCTCGTCGCTTGTCATCACCCACATGTTCAAAGTGGTGGTGTAGCGCGATGCTTCGTTGGTAACGTTTTCCATAGCGTCACCGTCGTCTGCACAGGATGCCAGCATCGGAACGACCATCAGCAAGCAAAGTACCAGACAGATGAGTTTTTTCATCATAATTCGGACCTCCCTTTACCCGCGCGCGGGTACTACTATAATATACTTCTTTATTTTACATAATTTTGAGGCAAATGTCAAGTCTCGCTCAAAACGCATCTTGCCCGCAAAGCACCAAAAACGGCGCCTGCGGGCAAGAAATGACCGTAAGTTTTCACAAAACGGAGTGTGAATATTTCCGCAAACCAACTATAAAAACCGTGATTGTGACAGAAAGGAACAACACCTTTTTGTGCAAGTTAAACGATTATAAAAGAATCAATCCAAAAATCCGCGCAAATGACGGGCACGGCTGGGGTGGCGCAGCTTACGGAGTGCCTTGGATTCGATCTGACGGATACGCTCACGGGTGATGTCAAACTCCTTGCCGACCTCCTCCAGCGTACGGGTACGGCCGTCGTAAAGACCGAAGCGCAGCTTGATGACGTGTGCTTCACGGGGGGTAAGCGTATTCAGCTCGCGCTCGATCATCTCGCGCAGGATGGTGGCAGAAGCCGCCTCTGCGGGAGCGGGGGTATCCTCATCGGGGATGAAATCACCAAGGTGGCTATCCTCTTCCTCGCCGATGGGGGTCTCCAGCGACACGGGATCCAGCGCGACCTTCATAATCTCGCGCACCTTTTCGGCGGACATACCCATCTTTTCGCCGATCTCGGCAGGGGTTGCCTCACGTCCCAGCTCCTGCAGCATCTGGCGCTGATAACGCGATACCTTATGGATGGTTTCTACCATATGTACGGGGATACGGATGGTTCTTGCCTGGTCGGCAATGGCACGAGTGATTGCCTGACGGATCCACCAAGTGGCATAGGTAGAGAACTTATAGCCCTTGGTGTAGTCGAATTTATCAACGGCACGCATCAAGCCAAGGTTGCCCTCCTGAATCAGATCAAGGAAGAACATACCCTTACCAACGTAGCGCTTTGCGATACTGACAACAAGGCGCAGATTCGCCTCGACCAGCTCGCTTTTCGCCGCCTCATCTCCCTCTGCCATGCGCTCGGCAAGCTCCTTCTCGCGCTCGGAGGTAAGCAGCGGCACCTTGCCGATCTCTTTGAGGTACATACGAACGGGGTCATCGATCGAAACGCCCTCTTTTTCGAGCATACGTTCCATATTTTCACCGACACCGAAGCACTCGACCTCGTGCTCGATCTCGCTGATCTCGGACGAGGAAATGTCGTCGGGCAGGGATACGCCGTTATCCTCGAATGCCTCGTAAAGCTTATCCAGGCTATCCATATCGTAATCCATGCTTTCGATCGCTTCCTCAAGGTCGCTCGAGGAAAGCGCGCCCTTCTTGCCCTTTTCGATCAGCTCGCTGACGTCAACGCGCTTATCGTCGCCTGCGGCAGCGGCGCCGCCGGCAGTAGCAGTTGCTTCATCCGCTGCAACAGCGGCATCTTTTCTTTGCTTTTCGCTTGCTTTACTCATCTTTATTTACTCCTTATTTACTCTCTTTTTTCTTTCTCAGTTCTGCGCGGCGGCGGGCGATTTCGCTTTGCCAATCGCCGCTCTCGCCTGCCACGCGCTTTTCGCGCTCGCGCACCAGCATATCAGCGGCGGCGACCAACACCTCAAGCCCATTATTGGCAAGCGCGCTTCTCTCCTGCCGCAGGCGTTCCAGCCTGCCCATCTCATCGGGGGCAAACTGCTCACCCAATGCCGAAAACGAATACCCGTTACCGCCCTTTTCCATATCCGTTATGGCGGTAAATGCCCGTTTTCCAAGCGCGGTGAAGAAGTCCTCTTCGCCAAGTGCTACCTTGCCGTCACAAACCGCCTTACGGTGCTCGGGATACAGCATTAAAAGTCCGAGGATCGCATCCTCTGCCGCGGCAACGGCGGGATTTTTGGCAGCATCGGGATTGACGCGGTCACCGAAGTTGCGTGCCGAAAGCATCATATCGCGGCTTTCTTTCGCGCGCATCTCCTTGGCGCGGTTTTTGCGAATGCGCTTGACGTCATTGGAAAGTCCTTCTGCCGAAATGCCCAGCTTTTGGGCGGCAATCGACACATACAGCTCGCGCTCGACTGCCGAATGGCTATCGGCGATCACGTTTGCCGCATCACGCGCGGCGCGGATCTTACCCTCGGTCTGCGAAATGTCATACCGTGTGAGCAGATTTTCCAACTTGAAGTCAAATGCAGTGCGGCTTTCTCCCAGCATTGCGCGAAAGGCATCGGCGCCGAATTTGCGGATGTATTCGTCGGCATCCTTGGCGCCCGAAAGGCGCAGGACGCGCACCTCAAGCCCTACCTCGTCCAAAAGCAGCATTGCCTTGTTTGCCGCCTTCTGCCCTGCCTCGTCGCTATCATAGTTGATGACAACGCGCTTGGTATAGCGCGAAAGCAGCCTTGCGTGGTCGGGGGTGATGGCGGTACCAAGGGTCGCAACCGCACTTTCAAAGCCCGCGGCGTGCATCGCGATGGCATCCATATATCCTTCGCAAAGAATGGTCTGCTCGGCGCAGTTGTTGCGCGCATAGTTCAGGCCGAACAGCACACGGCTTTTCTTAAAGCAGGGAGTATCGGATGTATTCAGATACTTGGGCTTGGAATCATCCATCACGCGGCCGCCAAAAGCCACCACGTTACCCGCTGTATCCAGCACAGGGAACATAATACGGTTGCGGAACAGATCGAACGCTCTGCCCGTTTTTTGCGATCTGCCGCAAAGGAAGGCGGTGATCAGCTCGTCCTCGGTATAGCCAAGCTTTTTCATATGCTTGGTCAGGGCTCCGAAGTCGTTGGGGGCAAAGCCAAGGCCGAAGCGCTTGATCACAGCGCCCGACAATCCGCGCTTGCCCGAAAGATAGGCAACGGCATCCCGTCCAAGAACAGGATCAAACAAGCAGCTGCGGAAGAAGCGCGCCGCTTCCAGATTCATTTCCAGCACACGCTTGCGCGAAACGCCCCCGTCACGCGCGCCATTTTCATTGGGAATTGCAATACCCGCGCGGGTGGCAAGAAGCTCTACCGCACCGACATAATCAAGATTCTCTATTTTTTGTGTAAAGGTGATCACGTCACCGCCCGCGCCGCAACCGAAGCAATAAAAGCTTTTGGTGGCAGGAAAAACGGTAAACGAGGGAGTCTTTTCGCTGTGAAAGGGGCAAAGTCCGTTTCGGTTGGAGCCCGCACGCTTGAGGGTGACGTATGAGCCGATCACTTCTTCAATATCACAGCGATAGCGGATCTCATCGATAACTTCGCGTGGTATCATTTTACGCGCCACACCTCCGGGATAAAGATTCCGTGATACAGCTCGATGGCGTAACGGTCGGTCATACCCGACAGATAGTCGCACACAGCACGCTCAACCGATTCCTTGCTGATGGTCTCGAGATAATCGATGGGCAGCTTGTCGGGATGCTCGACAAAATACTCAAATAGCTGTGCCAGCATCTCCTTTGCCTTGACTTCTTCGATTTTCGCTACCGAATCACGGTAAACACGGGCAAACAGGAATTCGCGCAGG
>JBGVCY010000045.1:0-2210 GCA_045119135.1 Eubacteriales bacterium
CCTGACATCTGCCACGGGCGGGGTGGGATCGATCAGTACCGCATCGCCGCGGTTTGAAAGAAGATAACAGTTTGCGGCAAAGCCGCCCGGCGACAGATTTTCGATTTCCATTCTTTACCTGTCCTTTCGCAATTATACAGAGATAGTATACCATATTTCGGTTATTTTGTCTACCTATTTATTGTGAAAAAGCATACTCTTGCAAAAGAAATTGCGTAAAAAAACGGGTGGCGCGATCAGCGCCACCCGTGAGAGTGTTTTATTCTTCCTCTTCTTCAACCTTTTCCTCAACAAAGCCGTCACGCAGGGCGATTTCCCAGTGATTCTTCAGCTTGGCATCGGTAAAGACGGCATTGCAGTAGAAGCTGGTGTCAATCTTCTTCAGCTGCTTGCTACGAAGCGATACATCCTGGTTGTGAACGATCGGAATGACAGCCATATCGTCAGCGATCAGAATCTTTTCTGCCTCGGCAAGAAGCTTTGCGGTCTGCTTGTTCTTCTCACAAGCAAATGCTTCTTCGATCTTTGCCTCGTACGCATCGCTCTGATAGCCGGTGATGTGGGGAGTCAGATCGTAGTTGGGGTTGGTGGTGTAATCCATATTGATGGCATTACCCGAGAAGGCGGTTGCAAAGGGAGCAAGATAGCCGAATACATCGGGCGAGGTTGCCACAAGGTCAAGGGCGATGACATCAAAATTACCGCTTTGCAGTGCCTCGCGGTAGGGGTTGGTGTACATACCCGACTCCTGCTCGATAGCGGGAGTGTAAAGGCCGTTGTCGTTATCATGGTCGATCCATTCCATAATGGGCTCAACATCAAGAGCGTTGATGCTGACGTTAAAGCCAAGTGCCTTCCAAGCGGCCTGCACCAGCTTTGCCATTGCCATATGATCCTCGTCATAAGCGGCGACGGTGATCGAGAAGGAGTAAGCAGAGGGATTGACGTCTGCTTCGTCGAGAAGGCGCTTTGCCTCGTCAACGTTGGCGCTAGCAGAGATCAGTGCATCAACCTTGTCGCGGAATTCAGCATCGCGGTCGGGACGGTTCAGCACGGTGTAGGGAACCAGACCCTCGGCAGCCTTTGCGTAGACTACGGCATCCACAATAGCGTTACGGTCGATCGCAAGCGACAGCGCCTTGCGGACGTCTGCATCATCGAAGGGAGCGACATTGTGGTTGAGATAGTAAACGTGGGTAGAAGCGGCATCGGATACCTTTACATCCTCAAGAAGCTCGGCGAAGGAACCGTCCTTGCGTGCTTCAAGCGGAATGTGACCGAAGTAGTAAATAGCGCCCTTGTCCTCGATGCCGAACATCTTCAGCTGCTCAACAGCGTCCTTTTTGTAGTTGATGATCAGACGGAAAGGATTGACGTACTTGTCAAGGTCGTCCTTGGTACGGTCGCGGTAGTAGTACGCATTGCGCTCAAGGATGAAGCCATCCTCTTCGGTGAAGTCCATCGAGCGGATCTGGAAGGGGCCGCTGCAGACGATCGAGGAACGGCTTTTTGCCCAGTTCTCGTTACCCTCGACAACGTCGTCACGCAGAGGGTAAAGCGCAGGGCTGGTAAGGGTTACCAGGAAGTCGTCAACGTCGATATCCTTTTCAAACGTGATTTCAACCGTGGTGTTGTTAACGATGGAAACACCGAGGTGGTCCTTCGAGTCGCCTGCAACGATTTCACGGGCATTTTCAATGTCGTAAAGGAGCGCGGTGGCGGGGTGAGAAACGTCGGTATCAAACAGACGCAGGAAGGAGAACTGTACGTCCTTTGCGGAAACGGCAACGCCGTCAGACCAGCAGGTTTCCTTCAGGTAAAGGATCAGCGAATACTTGTCGTTGTCCTTGTCCTTCACATACTCATAGTCGTCAACAAGACCCTTTTTCACATCGCCGTCGTCATCGGCGTAAAAGAGGGGCTCGTACAGCAGGCTGATAACCTGCAGTGCCGCTTCATTATCGAAGGCGGTCAGGGGATCGAGGTCGTAAACGGGCTCGGAAAGGTACATACGGATGTATGCGCCCTTGTCATCCTCGTTCTTGGAACAAGCCGTCAGACACAGCACGACCGTAACAAGGCAGAGCAACAAAGCCACAATACGCTTTTTCATATAGTAGTCCTCCTTGACTTGGGTTTGTATGGGGAATCTTTTCAAAATTCCTATATAAATACACCATATTATAACATATTTTAACAATTTATGTTTT
>JBGVCY010000046.1:0-5729 GCA_045119135.1 Eubacteriales bacterium
ATATGTATCGCTACATCGGTCTGATTCGTGCCTTTTCGGTCTGCATCGTTCTGGTGTGCGGCATCGTGTGGCTGGTACAGCTGACCCGCACCTTTCTGTCCCTCTGGCGTGAAAAAAGCTTTTTTGCACGTATCGAAGAGAAGTACAACACCTATATGGCAACGCATCCGGGTGTTGCGATCGAGCGCCGCTACGGCGCTTGCTTCCTTGCACTGTTTGCAGGCGCACTCTTTTTTACCGACTTCTATCTGGACCTGCAAAACGTGATTCCCGATGGCATTGGCGCGATTCTTGTGTTACTTGCCGTTTTCGCATTTGACCTGCCTTGGAACGCCTTGCGCGTGTCAGCAGCGCTCCTTGCCGCAGCATACGGTGTAGTCGCTACTCTTTCTACCAAGTATTCCTATCGGTTTCTTGTCGAATACGGTGTCAACGCCATCGACCGCAGCGAAGAGGGCGCTAATGCCTATCTTTCCATGTGGATGCTCGCATTGCTTGAATTTTTGCTGTTTCTTGCCTTACTTGCGGTGCTTCTGCTGTTACTGCGCCGCGTGGTTGGTAAACACGCAGGATACATTGTGACGAGGGAATCGACCGCGTTTGATCTGCGCGCGCGCAAGGAATTTATCGAAGAGTTTGATGCCTCGTTCCTGCGCCTGTTTGCGGTGGGCTTTGCCAGTGGGCTTTGCTCGTTTTTGTACGATTACATCCAAGAGATTCCGAACGGAAAAATATTCCGCCTGCTTGAATATTTTTGGATGCTTGACTTTGCGCTGGCGATCCTGTTTGCCGTACTGTTCGGCAATCTGTTGCTTACTATCCATAAGGAAATTCAAAACAGATTTCAATACGACTGAATAGTTTTCTGTCGGCTACGCATACTAGATTCGTACCCCGAATGAAACCAAAAGGAGATGCGAATCATGCAGAACCGTAATCAGAATCAGAACAACCAGAACCAGAATCAGAACAACCAGAACCAGAACAAGAACCAGCAGAACAATCAGAACAACCAGAATCAGAACAACCGCTCGGAAAACCGCAAATAAGCGCGTTGAAATGATTCGAAAAGAGCCGAAATTTTCGGCTCTTTTTTTGTTACCTCTTATTGCAATCCTTGTCGAAGTATAGTATAATTATATTTACTTATGATATTTATGGTGAGGTGGCTATGTCGGATTTGAAAGAGCGTTATCTCCGTGTCAAGCGCGCGCTATTTGACTTATATTATGCTTCGTTGAATGAAAGCCAGCGCGAAGCGATCTATCAAACCGAAAACCCCTTGCTGATTTTGGCGGGCGCGGGAAGCGGAAAAACCACGGTGCTGGTGCGCCGCATTGCCCACATCATCCGCTTTGGCAATGCCTATTACGCAGATGTGGTTCCCGCAGGGCTTCGCGAAGAGGACGTCACAGCGCTGGAATCGGCACTTGCCGCACGCGTGTCGGGTGACGAGCTTGAGGCACTTCTGACGGGCTTTGCCGTCGATCCTTGCCCCCCGTGGCGCGTGCTTGCCATTACCTTTACTAACAAAGCCGCAAACGAGATCAAAACCCGCCTTGCCGCAGCCTTTCCCGATGACGAGGAGCTGCCAAACGATATCTGGGCAGGCACCTTCCATTCCATCTGTATGCGCATCCTGCGCCGTTACGCCGCCGAGGCGGGGCTTCAGCCGGGCTTCACGGTTTACGATACCGATGATTCGAAAAAGGCAATGAATGCCGTTTTGAAATCGCTGAATATCGATGATAAGGTGCTTCCCATCAAGACCGCACTCAATTTGATCGGCAGAGCAAAGGATCGTCTGATTCCACCCTCTGAATTTGTGTTGGAGATGGGCAACGACTTCCGTATGACACAGGTTGCCAAGGTGTACGAGGCGTATCAGAAGCGACTTGCCGAATCCAACGCCCTTGATTTTGATGATATCATCTTCCGCACGGTCACACTTCTGCGCCAAAATCCCGAAATTCTGCGCTCGTATCAGCGACAGTTCCGCTATGTTTCTGTAGACGAATATCAGGATACCAATACCGCACAGTTCCACCTGACGGCATTGCTTTCTGCGGGATATCATAATATTATGGCGGTTGGCGACGATGACCAGAGCATTTACAAATTCCGCGGCGCTACCATTGAAAATATCTTAAATTTCACCAAGGTCTTCCGATCAGCGCGCCTTGTGCGCCTTGAGCAGAATTACCGCTCTACGCAGTCAATTTTGGATGCGGCAAATGCCGTGATCTCGCACAACACCAAGGATGATGCGATGCGCAAGACCCTGTTTACCGACCGTGGCAAGGGCAACAAGATCCGCGTGCTTACCCCCGACGATCAGAACGCCGAGGCACGTGCCATCGTTGATGTGATCCGTACCAAGGTCTCGGCAGGTGAGTGCGCCTACCGTGATTTTGCCGTACTGTTCCGCGCCAATGCACAGTCAAACGCGCTGGAGAGCGCCTTCGCACGAAGCGGTATTCCTTACCGTATGCTTGGTGGCACACGCTTTGCTGACCGAAAAGAAATTCGCGACATTGTGGCATATCTGCAATTGATCGTCAATCACGGCGATAAAGAACGTTTGTTGCGTATCGTAAACGAGCCTCGCCGCAAAATTGGTGACAAGACCCTTGCCGCCGTCGAGGAGATCGCAGCCGACGAGGGAATCAGTATGCTTGAGGTGATGGGAAGAGCAAGTGCTTATGTGGCGCTTTCTCGCTCGGCTGCCGCGCTTGAGCGCTTTGCGGGGCTGATCGAATCGCTTACGGCACTTCTGCCTTCTATGGCACTTGACGATTTCGTCAACGAGGTGCTTGACCGTTCGGGGTATCGACAGATGCTGGTGGATGGCGGCGAGCCCGAAAAAGAGCGCCTTGAGAACCTTCAGGAATTTATTTCCAGCATCATGGAATATATGAAAGAGGCAGAGGAGCCCTCGCTTGTCGAATTTCTGCAGATCAACACGCTGGTTGCCGACGTTGACCGCTATGACGATGCCGCCGATGCCGTGGTGCTGATGACCATCCACTCGGCAAAGGGACTTGAATTTCCGCAGGTCTTCCTGCCGGGCTTTGAGGAAGGCATTTTCCCCGGCATGGCAACCATTATGGCAGGTCCTGCCGAGATCGAAGAGGAGCGCCGCCTTGCTTACGTAGCCATCACGCGCGCCAAAAACGAGCTTTGCATTCTGCACGCGCGCTCGCGCCTGCTGTACGGTCGAACATCGGCAAATCCAGCATCCCGCTTCCTTTCCGAAATTCCCGAGGAGCTGTTGTCCCGTCCTCGTGCAGAACGTCCCGCCTATGGTGGCAGTGTAGGTCAGTACCACCGTGGCGGTATGCAGGTCAGCGCTTCTGACCACATCAGTGTCGGACGTACACCTACACCCCCTCACACCACCGAGGTGTTTGCGGCAGGCGACCGTGTTCGTCATGCGTTGTTTGGTGACGGTCTGATCCTGTCTGTCAAAAAGATCGCCGCAGATACCCTTTATGAGATCGCCTTTGATACCAAGGGCACCAAAAAGCTGATGGCAACCTATGCCAAACTACAAAAAATTTAAGAGAGGTGCAGTATGAATCAAAAATTTTTAGCCGAATACGCCAAGCATCTCGCTTCGGTGCTGGCAGTTCTCGCACTGATCCTGTTCATTCCCGCAGGGGTAACGCAATCCCTTGGACTCCGCATCTTTTTCATTGTTCTGATTGTCCTGTTGCTTTGCGGCGGCATCACATTGCTGTATCTGGGGCATAAGGCGGCAGCCAAGATCCTCAATTATTTCCTTTATGATGCCGAGCATCAGAAAAAAATTCCAAAGCACGAGCTTTCCTTCGAGCTGATCGAAAAGGGAATATCGCTGTATCTTGAGGAATATGTTGACGATGCCGTGCTGCTGTGGGAAGAGATTCCGCAAAAGCTGCGAATGCGCCTTGGTGACGAGCCGCAGTTCCGTCCCCTTGTGGCATACCGTATGCTCTATGCGCTTTCCGATCTTTCACCGCGCGACGTCCGCGTTGTATTTGAGGGTGCAGACGATCGTACCGTATCCTACCTTTGCCGTTCGCTTGCGGATGTCGGCGATAAGCAAATGGCAGACTTTCTTTTTGATCTGAAAAAGAAAGGGGAAGAGACAACCACGAAGGTTGTTGGCTTCTTCCGCAAGAACCGCACTCTGTTTGAAGAACGTATGCTACGCTTCGTCAAAGAGCATTTGCGTGAATTCGACCTTGACCACGAGGAAAGCAAGGAAGGATAATACATAAGTCATTATGGGATACTTACTGATACTTTTGATGATTCTGATCTATACGTGTCAGACCTTTTTCTGTAAGCTGTATTCCGACCGCTATCCCGGCAGGTCGGATATGTCGTCGGTCGTTTTTTCGGTCGTCAGTGGCACGGCAGTGGCGCTGACCACGCTTGCCTTTGCAGGCTTTTCCTTTCACCCCAAGCCCCTGACGGTATTGCTTGGCGTGATCAATGCGGCGATCATTTTTTCCTATAATACCGTGCTGATCGCCACCTCGGCGCGTGGGCCCTATTCGGTCGTGTCGGTATTCAATGCCGCAGGCGGCATTCTGATGCCCATCGTAGTGGCACTGATCTTCAAGGATTTCAACCATTACAAATGGTTTGTCATCGCTGTGATCCTGCTTGCGGTCTATCTTGTCACGTCAAAAAAAGGTAGCAACACCACGTCCGTGACACGTTCCTTCCTCTTTCTTTGCCCTTTGCTGGCAGTTGTAAACGGCTCGTACGGTGCAATGCTTGATCTGCAACAGCGACTGACAGGCGAAGGGGATAAGGACGAAATGCTGGTCATTACCTATCTCGGTGTCGTAATCGCATCGCTTGCCGTCGGCTATATCAGGCGCCGTAAAGCCTTTATCAGCGATTTCAGACAGACCAAGTCATCCCTTATCTTTATGCTAGTCTCGTCTGCTTGTACAGCAACCGCCGCCAATCTGCTGGTGATATTGCTTTCGAGCGGTCTGGTTGATTCCACCACACTGCTGACCTTCAAGCAATCGGGGATTCTTGTGTGCAGCGTGCTTGCCTCTGCTATCGTCCTGAAGGAAAAAATTTCAATCAAAAATATCCTTGGCATTCTGCTGATGTGCGCTTGCCTTGTAACACTAAGCTTTATGTAAAAGAAGAGTGTTCCGTTTGGGAACACTCTTCTTTTTTAGCCATAATTTAAATGCGTGAGATGATATCTTTGTGAAACAATAAAAAGGAAGGGAGTTGAGAATATGAAAAGGATTTTGCAATTCTGTTGTGTTTTGCTGGTTGCCATTTCTGCTGTTCTGCCGATCCATGCGCAAAGCGCCGAGCTGCACTGGTATTGCACAAGGCAAAAGGCGCATCGGCAAATGATTGCCGCGTCCGAGCTACGCTTTGTCGAGGATTTCGGCGGGGTCTATATCGATCACATCCACAATGAGGGAAATCGCGATAAGGTGGTATATCTGACCTTTGATGCAGGATACGAGAACGGAAACGTGGAAAAAATACTGAACACGCTGAAGGAAGCCGAGGTTCCTGCTGCGTTTTTCGTGTTAGAGCATTTGGTTACGGCAAACAAAGACCTTGTCCGCCGTATGGCGGATGAAGGGCATCTTGTCTGTAACCATACCGCAACGCACAAGAATCTTTCGGCAGCGAGCAAGGAAACCGTTAAAGAGGAGCTTTGCCGATTGGAGCGCGCGTGCGAGCAAGCGGGAGTCACC
>JBGVCY010000047.1:0-5494 GCA_045119135.1 Eubacteriales bacterium
CGGTTTTTTGTTTTTTGACTGCTTTTTTGAAGGGAAATCGTCGCTTTTCCGTTGTGCTTTTTGACAAAAAAACGGCAAGCTTGCAATTTCGGGTTGACAAAATAGGACAAATTAATTATAATATAATAGATTGACTATATAAACTCTCGCGTGTGCGCGGAAATTTTCGTTGAAAGGAACATGTGATGAAACATCTGCATAAGGTATCACGAATAGCACTCCTCGCCTCAGCCGACATTTTTGTTTTTGCAATTGCCTCCGTTCTTTCTCAAACTCTGGTAACGGGAAGGATCTTCTTCTCGCAGTATCAGCTGCTTTGGCTGTTGGCCAATGCCGTGTTCGCGGCGTTGATCTTTTCTCTTGCAGGATTGTATAGCATGCCGATCCGTACGGCAGGCATGCACGAAGCGTTGCGCATTATCGTCGCTATGGTTCTTGTGGCACTGTTCAATGCCGGCTTCCTGCTGATCACCGAAGAGGTAACTGTGGCGCTGGTTGCCCTGCTGCTTCTTTTCTGGGTAGACGGCTTATTGCTGACTCGCTTTGCCTTGCGCTTCCGCCGTTCTTTTTCCTACATTTGCAACAAGCGCGTATCGTACGAGCGCGTCATGGTTGTGGGTGCAGGCTCGGCAGGCGCATCGATCATTCAGGAGATGCAGGTTTCGAATCATATCAAGCTTTGGCCTGTTTGCTTGATCGACGACGATCCCCGTAAATACCGCACCCGCGTTCATGGCGTTCCCGTGGTGGGCAACCGTGAAGATATCGCCGATATGGCAGTGCGGTATGATGTAAAGCGTATTTTTGTGGCGATGCCCTCTGTTCCTGCAATTGAGGTGAAAAAGATCTCCGAGCTTTGTGTGGCAACCGGCTTGCGTGTGCAGGTGCTTCCTGCCGTCTATCAGATGCTTGACGGTAGCGTGGTTATGAGCCGTATGCGCGATGTCAGCATCAACGACCTGTTGGGCCGTGATCCCATTGTGGTCAACAACGATTCGATCTTTGAATCGATCCGCGACCGCGTTGTGCTGGTTACGGGCGGTGGCGGCTCGATCGGAAGTGAGCTTTGCCGTCAGATTGCCGCGCATCAGCCTCGCCGTCTGGTGATTTTTGATATTTATGAAAACAACGCTTACGACATTCAGCAGGAGCTGATTCGCAAGCATCCCGAGCTTGATCTGCACGTGTTCATCGGCAGTGTGCGCGAACGGAACCGCGTTCGCTCCATTTTTGAAAAGGAGCATCCGCAGATCGTATTCCACGCGGCGGCGCACAAGCACGTGCCGCTGATGGAGGATAGTCCTCACGAGGCGATCAAGAACAACGTGTTCGGTACCAAAAACGTTGCCGAGGCGGCAGAGGAATTCGGCGCGGATCGCTTTGTGCTGATCTCGACCGATAAGGCGGTCAATCCCACCAACGTGATGGGAGCGACCAAGCGTATTTGCGAAATGATCGTGCAGGATCTGGCACGCAGATCGAAGCATACCGATTTCGTAGCAGTGCGCTTTGGCAACGTGCTTGGCTCGAATGGCAGTGTAATTCCGCTGTTCAAGCGACAGATCGAAGCGGGCGGACCTGTTACCGTAACGCATAAGGATATCATCCGTTACTTTATGACCATTCCCGAGGCGGTATCGCTTGTTCTGCAAGCAGGTGCCTTTGCCAAGGGCGGCGAGATCTTCGTTCTGGATATGGGCGCCCCCGTCAAGATCCTTGACCTTGCTGAGAATCTGATTCGTCTGTCGGGCTATAAGCCTTACACGGAGATCAGTATTCAGTTTACCGGTCTTCGTCCGGGCGAAAAGCTTTACGAAGAGCTGTTGATGGATGAAGAGGGCTTGCAACGCACTGAAAACCGTATGATACATATCGGTCAGCCGATCGTGATTGATAGCGAATTCCTGCATCGCTCCCTTGAGGCGCTTGAGGTTGCTATGTATCAGGATGCCGATATCCGTCCTGCTATCCGTGCCTTGGTATCCACCTACCGTGATGCCGATGCACCGCAGGACAAAGAATGATTCCGCTTTTTGGCGGCAGGTAATTTGTTTGTAGCATAAAGGAGAAAACTTAGATGGACAAGCAGTTGAAAAATAACGAGATCACGCTATCGATCTTGTGGAAGGTTGTGCGTGAGCGTTGGCTGATTTTGTTGCTGGCACTGATCCTTGGCGTGAGCCTTGGATTTTCGTATAGCAAATTTATTGCTACGCCGATATACTCTTCCTCGGCGGAATTTCTGGTTGAAAACACTGCGGGAAACGCCAATGCAAGTGGTACCTCTTCCTCGTACCAGCAGGGTGCCGTGCTGTATGCGGCAAGCTATGCCAAGGTGGTAGAGGGAAATGTCTTTAATGAAAAGGTTGCATCGGAATACAGCGCAAGTAAGGAAATCGAACTGAAAACTCCTGCGCTGCAGAAGATGATCGAGGTTGCCTACGAAGAGGATACGCCCAGCTTCCGTGTGACCGTTACTTCTACCGATCCCGAGCAGGCGCTTGAGCTGCTACGCATCTATGAGCAGTTTGTGCCGATGGATCTTGCTACCCGCAACGAATATATTAATGTCAGCCTGGTTTCGAGCGGCTTGCTTGCGACCACGCCCGATTCGCCCAACGTTTCGCTGAATGTGATTCTGGGCGGCGTGCTGTTCCTGCTGATCACTTACGTTATCTTCTTCCTCATCTCCTTCCTTGACAAGACGGTTTACGAGGAGGAAACGCTGAAGGATCACTTCGATCTGCCCGTCATCGGCAGCATCCCCGAGTGGGTGCGCCCCGGCGACGATGCCAAGGCACTTTCCCGCGACAAGCGCGAGTTGAAGCGCGAGCTGCGCCACGGTCGCCCCGCAGAGCGCGACGTCAGCGGACGTTTGCTGGGCTCTGCAACCCCCTTCTCGATTACCGAGGCGTTCAAGACCCTGCGTACCAACCTTGTGTATGTTGATAACAAAGGCGAAAAATGCCCCGTGTTCGGCGTTGTTTCGGATTTCTCGGGTGCAGGTAAGTGCTTGGTTGCCTCGAACGTGGCAATCGGCTTTGCACAGCTTGGAAAAAAGGTGCTTCTGATCGACGGCGATATGCGTTGTCCCACCCAGCACCGCATTTTCGAGATTTCGCGCCACAAGATGGGCCTTTCCGAGGCGCTTGCAGGTATTTCCGATTCGCCCCTGACCGAGTGTGCAAAGCCCACGCAGTACGAGGGACTTGATCTGATGACCTGCGGTCGTATTCCTCCCAACCCCAACGAGCTGCTTTCCTCGAAGCAGATGGAAGAGCTGTTGGAGCTTGCAAAGCAGCAATATGATTATATCCTCATCGACCTGCCTCCCATCTGTGCCACCAGTGATGCAGGCGTGCTGGCACCCCTTCTTACGGGCTATGTGTTCGTGGTGCGTACGGCATATTCCAACCTGACCGCACTGCACGATTCGTTCGACATTCTGAAGGCCGTCAATGCCAACGTAGTCGGCTTTGTTATGAACGACATCAATATGCGCCAGAATTCGCGCTACTACGGCACGAAGGGCAGATACAGCCACTATTACGGTCTTTCGGATTCTGCGCCCGAAATGCTTGCCGAGGCTGCGGCTGAAAGCGCTTCCGAATCTCAAGAATAATTTCAAAAATGTAAGGAGAAGCAATGTTTACCAAGGTATGCCGATCAATGTTATTTTATCGCGCCATACTTTGCGTGGGCGTGTTGCTTCTCCTTTTCTTTACGAAGGGGAACGTGCAGCAGATCGCACCCTTTGCGGCGGCGATCATTCTGGCGATTTCGGCGGGGCTTGTTTTCTTGAAGAACACCCGGCGCCTGACCCTTCCTTTTTTGTTGCTCTCACTGCTTCTGATTTTTTGCTACGATTCGTTTGATATTTTTATCGGTTATATTTGGCTGTTGCCCATTGCGCTTGTGGCGCTTGCCGTGCATATCATCCGCCTGCGCCCAAGGTTTCAAAAGGGAGCTTCCTTTTGGGGGCTTGTGGCGGTTGCAGGGGCAACCCTGCTTGGCGGCATCGGTAGCATTCCTGTGGGCGATTATTTTCGCCCCGTGGCGCTGGCGTATGCATTGGCGCTGGGACCGGGACTTGTGCTGGTTTACCTGCTGCTGAAAAACGAATTTCGCACGCTTTCTGATGAGCGCTCGTTGATGGCGGATCTTTCGGCATTGGCATTGACTGCGGCGGCTGTGGTGTATCTTCATTATATCTGCAAACTGCCCGAGCTGTTGCAGAACGGCTCCTTCGGTGAAGTTCCGCAATGGACGAACAATATTGCCACGTTGCTGATGCTTTCTTTTCCTGCACTATTTGTGCGCGCCAGAAGAAGATCTTACTGTCTTGCTCTCGGATTGTTTGCGGGAGTGGCGGCTGTTTGCTCGGGATCGAATGGCGGATTGCTCTTTGCCTCGATCGAAATCGTGCTTTGCCTTGTCTGGCTGCTGGTGACCGATCCGCGCCCCATTCCGCGCCTTTGGATACGCACGGCGCTGATCTACTGTGCGGTGGTTGCGGTGGCAGGCATCTACTATTTTTTCAGCCGACCGATGACGGACGGAATGCTGGCTTCTACTACAGGGCGGGGCAGATTGCTGCTGCGCGGCTTTGAAAATTTTGCAGAGAATCCCTTGTTTGGTACGGGTCTTGGTTATCTTGGCAATGCCGATCTTTATGATGGCAAAATGGGCACGATCAATTGGTATCACGTCTTTTTGGCACAGGTGGCAGGCGGGCTTGGCCTTTGCGGTATCCTTGCGTGGGGCTATCAGCTCTTCTTGCGCGTGCGTCTTGCACTTCGTGTCTTTTGGGGAGAGGGCTTTGCTCCCGCGCTGTGTTATCTTGGTCTGTTCTTGATGTCACAGGTCAATCCCGGTGAATTTTGTCCCGTTCCGTATGCATTTCTCGCGGTTGCGTTTTTTGTGCTGATCGAGAACCGCATCGGGCGCCGTGACGTGATGCATCGGTTTGATATAAAATAATAAAGAAAGGAGTAAATCTTTTGTAGGTTAGCGCCAGACCGTGTAAGCGGTTGACGAGGTGAGGGAAGTATCGAAAATTCGGCGGGAGTCCCTCCGGCAGATGCAAACTGCCGCAAAGCGGTGACAAATCAGCGAGCAATCGCCACACAAAGCACCGCGGAAACTGCACCCATTATGAGGGTAAATAGAATATGTGTGGTATTATTGGATACACCGGGACGGCGTCAGCCGTGCCGGTACTTTTGAACGGTCTCGCGACGCTTGAATACAGAGGATACGATTCGGCGGGCGTGGCTGTGATGAAGGATGGTCTGCAGACTGTAAAATCGCAGGGTAGACTTGCCGTGCTTGCCGAAAAGCTGGCAGAGCGTGTCGAGCTGAACGCCGCGACCTGCGGCATCGGACACACCCGCTGGGCAACACACGGCGCGCCGTCGGATCGCAATTCGCATCCGCACGCGACCGAGCGCCTTGCACTGGTGCATAACGGCATTAGTTTTCGATAATGCCGTTA
>JBGVCY010000048.1:0-17109 GCA_045119135.1 Eubacteriales bacterium
CGAGGTCGTTTACCATCGGGCGGATGATCGGAATACCGCCGCCAACGCTTGCCTCAAACAGGTAGCGTACACCGTTCTCGGCAGCAATCTGAAGTAGCTCGGCGCCGAATCTTGCCACCACCTCTTTGTTCGAGGTCACAACGTGCTTGCCCGCCTGCAGAGCCGCCTTCGTGAAATCGTAAGCGGGGTGCGAGCCGCCCATCATCTCAGCAACGATGCTGATTTCGGGGTCGTTCAGAATGTCATTGAAATCGTGCGTAACCAGACCGCCAAAGGGGCTGTCGGGAAATTCACGCAGATCAAGAATACGCTTGACGGCGATGGTCTCGCCCAGGTTCTTTTCGATTACGCGGCGGTTGTCGGTCAGTACCTCGGCGGCACCGCTGCCTACCACGCCGAATCCAAGAATTGCAACATTTACCATGAAGTGATCCTTTCTCTCCGCGCGGGCGGAGATTTGCGTTCAATGAAGACATTATAACACACTTTGCGATAGAATGCAAACAAAAGTATTGAAAAAAATATTCCGATATGATAAAATGTTTTATATAATATGTGGAAAAGGGAGCAAATGACATGGGTTCTGTAATTGGTAGCATGAAAAATGTCAAGATCTTTGTTCTGTATCTGATGCAAAACGTGGGCAAGCCGCTGGATTTTGTCACGCTGAACGATATCGTGATGCAGACTGATTATATTATGTATCTTGATTTCGCCGAGGCGTTTCATAAGATGCTGGATGATGATCTGATCGCCATCGCAGGCGAGGAAAACGGGGAACCGTTATATAATATTACCGAACGCGGACGGTGCGTGGCGGAGTCCTTGCACAGCGATATTCTTTCCTCAATCCTTGATAAAAGCCTTGCCGCGGCACTGCGCTATCTTGATTTCAAGCAGCGCGGGGTCGAAATGACCTGCCGCACCGAGCGCCGCACGGATGGAAAATACAACTTCTACTGTGCGCTTCTGGAAAAGGGAGAGACCATCTATTCTACCTCTTTGGTTGTAGATTCGGCAGACCGTGCCGCCCGTTTAAAGGAAAATTTTTACAATCGCCCCGAGGTTATCTATCGTGGCGTACACGCCGTGCTGGCGGGCAATATGAACTTTCTGTTTGATGACTAAAAGTAGCGATTATTAACAATTTGTGAATTATTTTATGAGATTTTGGTCTGATTGCATCAAAAAACTTTGTGCCTTCTCGCGCAAACTGCCAAAAATTGTGCAATGTTGACAAAAAATGATCATCAAAATCGAATAAAATCGAAAAATATAAGAAAAAATGTATTGACAAATTGTAAAATTATGTTATAATAACTTGTGGGTGTGAAGAATTCACACAAGAGGTGTAATGAAAGCAAACGATAAACAACAGGATACCGCGGAACTTATTCGCCGCGTACGGGAAGACGATCAGGCAGCATTTTCCGATCTGCTTGCCGTGTACGAGCCCCTGCTGCACGCCGAGGTGGCGCGCCATGCAACGGGTCTTGGCACGCAGGATGCTGAGGATCTGCGCCAGGTGGCTTTGCTTGCCTTTTACCGCGCCGTGCTTGGATTCGATCTGGCGCAGTGCGAGGTGGAGTTCGGTCTTTACGCAAAAATCTGTATCGCCAACGCGCTGGTTTCCCAGTTGCGTGTCATTCATCGCCGCAAGCTTGAAATCGTCGATGCCGAGCTGTGCGAGGGTGACGGTGGCGAGGGCGATCCCGCCCGTCGCTTGATGGAGCGCGAGGCAGCCGAAGCGCTGGTCGCACGCATCCAAAGTCTGCTTTCCCCCTACGAAAACCGCGTTTGGAGTCTGTTTATCGCAGGTCTTTCGGTGCGTGATATCGCACGCGCGGTGGGCAAAACGCCCCATTCCGTTGAAAATGCCGTTTACCGTATCCGCCAAAAGCTGCGCCAAGCGCTGGGCGGGCAGGGTTGACGGGATTCTATATGCCCCGGTAGCTTAACAAAGAGCGTTGAAGAACTCAAAGGTGTCGGTCAAAATCCGTCTAAGGGCAAAAACAACCATCCAAAGAGAGGTACACAGCAATGAACGAAGAAGTAATGATGACTGGCGCAGACGAGGTCTTTGAGGATGAAACCCTGGTTTGCAAGGAATGCGGCAATGAGTTCGTATTCACCGCAGGCGAGCAGAAGTTCTACAAGGAAAAAGGCTTTCTCAACAAGCCCAAGAGCTGCAAAGCATGCCGCGATGCAAAGAAGAACGCAGGCAGAGCCCAGAGAGAGTACTTCATCACCACTTGTGCAGAGTGCGGCGGTGAGGCAAAAGTAACCTTCCAGCCCTCTAGCGACAGACCTGTTTACTGCAGCGCTTGCTTCGAGGCAAGAAAGAACGCACAGTGATCATAGAAAATTGGCGGTGGTGTGTCTCACACCTACCGCCTTTTTCTATTCTGTCATGTTCAAAAAGCCGCGCCTTGCGCCGTTCGCTTCGCCACCTGACCTCGACCATCGTAAGATAGTTTTCGGTCGTCGGCTGTAGTGCGCCCGGGCACGAGGGGAGAAAAGAAAATGTTTGCAAAGGGGCGACGGCGGTCGTCCTTTTTTTGTCTTGTTCTCACGCGGCGTCGCCGGCGATCACTTTCCCCCATTGGCTTCACAAAAACTTCACTTGTATTCTTTGCTTGAATATGGTAAACTAAAAATAATCAAAATGAAAGGGGATGGAGCCGATGCGATATACCGTTGACGAAGCATATCATGGGCGAACGGTGCGTGAGTATTTGCGCGCGGTCGGCGTATCCTCGGCACTGCTGGCTCGGCTGAAGCGTTGCGAGAACGGCATTTTACTCAATGGCACGCGTGTTACTGTGCGTGCGGTGCTTTCTGTGGGCGATGTGCTTGAGCTTGCAATTGAGGATGTCGCATCCTCTGACCGCATTGTACCCACTGAAATGCCGCTTGATATTTTGTTTGAGGATAACGACCTTCTGGTCATCAACAAGGCGGCGAACACGCCCACGCACCCCTCGCATGGGCATTTTACCGATACGCTTGCAAACGGGCTTGCTTCCTATTTTGCGGCGCGTGGTGAAAGCTTCTGCCCGCGCTTTATCAATCGTCTTGACCGTGACACCACGGGCGTGGTGCTGGTGGCACGGCACGCACTTTCCGCCGCCGTGCTGTCGCGCGCGATGGCGGCGTGCGGGATCGATAAGCGCTATCTTGCGCTGGTTCACGGCAAGGTCATCGAGCCGCGCGTGATCGAGGGCGGCATCCGCCGCGCCGCGGAAAGCATCATCTTTCGCGAGGTCTGCGAGGTTGAGGAAGGGGATTATGCCAAGACCGAGGTAATTCCGCTGCTTGCCACCGAAAAGGTATCGTTGGTGCGCTTGATCCCCCACACGGGGCGCACACATCAGTTGCGCGTGCATATGGCATCGGTGGGACATCCGTTGCTTGGCGACGGACTTTACGGATATGAGGATGACGGGTTTGGACGCCACGCGCTCCACGCCGCGCATCTGTCGTTTCCACACCCCGTTACGGGCGAAACGGTGCGCGTTTCGGCGCCCTTACCACCCGATATGCTCCAAATGATCAAGGCTCTTGGAAAGGAGGCGTTGCGTGTTGTCGAAACAGAATACTGCTCGGAATGATGAAAAGCTGCCGCGCTCCTTTTTTGTCCTGTTCGGCATTGCGCTGTTTTCACTGATCCTTTACCTTGTGGCGGTATTCAGTCCTGCCTTTGCCGATTGGTTTAATCAAACGATCGCCGCCTTCCTGCGTGCAGTGCTGGCGCACTTGACCTCTTGGATCCCCTTTTCACTTGCCGAAATTCTGCTGTTTTGCATACCGTTGATGATCGTACTGATCGCCGTTTATGCCTATCGCTGTCGTTGCGAAAGCTGGAAAAGCGTGTTTGTGTTTATCGGCAGTCTGCTGTCGGTATTCAGCCTCTTTTTTACACTGTTCGTCTTTAGTTTTGGCGTGGGGTATCACACACATACGTTGGATGAACGCCTGTCGCTTGAAACGGGCGAGGTCAGCGTTGAAGAGCTTTACCTTACCGCCCGAGCGCTTGCATTGCAGGTCAATACGGCGGCAGATGGGGTGGAATTTGGCAAGGATGGCTTCTCTCGTATGCCCTATGACCGCAATGCAATGAACGAAAAGTTACTTGTGGCGTACGATAAACTTTCAGACGAGTATTCCTTCATTCAGCGCCTGAACAGCCGCATCAAGCCTGTACTGGCAAGCAAGCTGATGTCCTATACGCACATCACGGGTGTTTACTCTTATTTCACGGGCGAAGCGAATCTGAATGTGGCATTTCCCGACTACACCTTGCCTTATACTGCCGCGCACGAGCTGGCGCATCAGCGGGGCATTGCCCGCGAAAACGAGGCGAATTTCATCGCCTTTCTAGTGGCGGAGCGATCGGATGACCCATACATCCGTTACAGCGGTTATTTGAATCTTTTTGAGTATGTATTCAATGCGCTTGCTTATGCAGATACCACGCTTGCCGAATCGGTGCGGGACATTCTGTCACCCGAGGTGTATGGCGAATTGCTTGCCTATTCCGATTTCTTTGATCAATACCGCGACAGTGCCGCCGCCGACCTATCGGATGCCGTGAACGACACCTATCTGAAACTGCACGGTAACCGTGCAGGAACAGGCAGCTATGGGCTTGTGGTTGACCTTGCCGTGGCATATTACCAAACCAAATAAAAAAGGCTCGTTGCCCTTTTGGGGCAACGAGCCTTTTTTGACCCACCCGCCAAGTGCCGCATATACTGCCACCGAAGGATTATTTTCTGCGGAGGGATCGGCATGAGAAAAATCGTGGTAAGCGGAGGCAGGACCCTTTCGGGCGAGGTGGAGATCGGCGGCAGTAAAAACGCCGCACTGCCGATCCTGTTCGGCGGGATCGCAACGGGTGGCGAGTGTGTGTTTTCGCGCCTGCCTCGGGTCAGTGATGTCTTGCGAACGCTGGAGATATTGCGGTATCTTGGTGCGCGCATTTCTTTTTTGAAGAATGGCGATGTCCGCGTGGATTACAGCACCCTGCGCGAGGGGCTTCCGCCAGCCACCCTGACCGCGGCGATCCGCGGCTCTACTTATTTATTGGGTGCGATGCTTGCGCGCTTTGGCAAGGCGCGGCTTTGTGGGGCGGGGGGATGTGATTTTGGATCCCGCCCGATCGACCAGCACTTGTTGGGATTTGAGAAAATGGGGGCAAAAATACAGGAAAACGAAGGGATGTTAACGCTTTTTGCTGACAATGGGCTGTGCGGCACGCACATTCGGTTGGCAATGCCCTCAGTGGGCGCAACGGCGAATCTGATGATCGCCGCAACCGCCGCCGAAGGAGAGACCGTGATTGAAAACGCCGCCGCCGAGCCGCACGTTGCGGCACTTGCCGCCTTTCTTTCGGATGCGGGTGCTGACATTCAGGGTGTTGGCACGGGTGTGGTGACTGTCAAAGGAAAAAAGCCCCTTCACGGTGTGCGAAACACCATCATTCCCGATATGATTGAGGCGGGAACGTATCTTGCACTTGGCGCCGCTTGTCGAGGGCCTGTTTGCGTGCGCTCGGTTTGCCCGGAACATTTGACAGCTTTGCTTGATCATTTCCGCGCAATGGGGATATTTGTCAGGACGGACGAGGATTCCATTACCGTTGCCGCACCCGAGGTATACCGTAATACGGATATCGTTACCGGCCCTTTTCCCGCATTTCCCACCGATTTGCATCCGCAGATGGCGGCACTGTTTGCAATCGGTGACCGTGCTGTAGGAAAGGGTAGTGTCGAGGAGCGCGTGTTTGCATCACGCTTTCGGTATACCGAAGGGCTTGCGGCGATGGGCGCAGACGTCAGGATCGAAGGAAATCGCGCCTTTTTTTCACCCGTTTGCCTACATTCTAACAAATTGCGCTCGCCCGATCTGCGTGGCGGAGCTGCACTTTTAATTGCCGCGCTTGCCACTGCGGGGGAAAGCGAGATCACCAACGCTTTTACCGTAGCGCGTGGCTATGAGCATCTGGAAGAAAAACTCGGCGCGCTTGGTGCTTGCGTCCGTGTATATTAAAGAATCCCCGTCATGTGACGGGGATTTTTTTATTTTTGTTCGCTTTCTTTTTGAGCCTTTTCAAAGGCAACTGCGCCATTTTTGACCTTCACGGTCACATGGTCGCCTGCCTTGAATTTGCCCTCCAGCATTGCACTTGAGAAGGCATCCTCAACAAGGCGAACGATAGCGCGGCGCAAGGGACGTGCACCGTAAACGGGGTCAAAGCCCTCCTTTGCCATCAGCGCGGGGACACTATCCTCAAATTCCACCGAAATGCCGATATTCTCGATCCGTTTGCCCACTTCTGCCAACAAAAGCGAAGCGATCGCACGAATGTTTTCCTCGCTCAAACGATTGAAAATAATGATATCATCAATACGGTTCAGGAACTCAGGACGGAAGGTCGCCTTCAGTGCATCCATCACCTTGGCATCGGCGCGCGCCTTTTCGTCACCCGTGGCATCACCTTCCGAGGTAAAGCCGAGCGCACTCTTGGCAGGACCCGTCAGTGCCGAAGCACCCACGTTTGAGGTCATAATGATCACCGTGTTTTTGCAATCCACGCGGCGACCTTGCGAATCGGTCAGAATACCATCCTCCAGTACCTGAAGCAGGATGTTAAACACATCGGGATGTGCCTTTTCGATCTCGTCAAACAGCACCACGGAATAGGGCTTTCTGCGGATCTTTTCGGTCAGCTGACCGCCCTCCTCAAAGCCAACGTATCCAGGGGGAGAGCCGATCAGCTTCGATACGCTGTGCTTTTCCATATACTCCGACATATCCAGACGGATCATTGCATTGGCATCGCCAAACAACAGGTCTGCAAGTGCGCGGCAAAGCTCGGTCTTGCCCACACCCGTGGGGCCGAGAAAAATGAACGAGCCGATGGGGCGTTTGGGGTCCTTCAATCCCATTCTGCCGCGGCGGATCGCCTTTGCAACGGCACTGACTGCCGCATCCTGTCCGATCACGCGCGCCTTCAAAAGCTCCTCCAGATGCAGCAGGCGTTCGCCTTCTTCCTCAAGCAAGCGATTCACGGGAATGCCCGTCCATTGGGTCACTACGTCGGCAATATCGCTTTCGGTAAGGGTCAGTGCCTCGCCGTCAACCGTCGTTTCCCAAGTGCTTTTTGCCTGTTCATATTCCTCGCGCAAAGTTTTTTCCTCGTCGCGAAGCGAAGCGGCGCGCTCAAAATTCTGTGCCGAGATCGCCTCTTCCTTTTCGTGTGCAAGCGCGGCAAGGCGTTCCTCGGTCGCCTTCAGATCAGGGGGAGAGGTGTGCGCCGAAATGCGCTTGCGCGATGCCGCCTCGTCCACAAGGTCGATCGCCTTATCGGGCAGATAGCGGTCGGCAATATAGCGCTTGGAAAGATCAACGGCGGCGATGATTGCCTCATCCGAAATCTTCAGCTTGTGGTGCGCCTCATACTTATCGCGCAAGCCCTTCAGAATCAGTACCGATTCCTCGGCGCTCGGCTCGCCAACCGTTACCGATTGGAAGCGGCGCTCAAGGGCGGCATCCTTTTCGATATGCTTGCGGTACTCGGCAATGGTAGTCGCGCCAATCACCTGCATCTCGCCGCGCGCCAACGCAGGCTTGATGATATTGGCGGCATCCACTGCACCCTCGGCGGCGCCGGCGCCCACAATGGTATGAATTTCGTCAATAAACAGAATGATGTCGGGATTCTTTGCGACCTCGCTCATCACGTTTTTCAGGCGCTCCTCGAACTCGCCGCGATACTTCGCGCCCGCTACCATGCCTGCCACATCAAGCGTGACAACGGTCTTACCCTTCAGGGTCTCGGGCACGGCACCGTCAGCGATCTTTTGTGCCAGCCCTTCGACCACAGCGGTTTTGCCAACGCCCGGCTCACCGATCAGACAGGGGTTGTTCTTCTGTCGGCGCGACAGGATCTGAATTACACGTTCGGTCTCCTTGTCACGACCGATGATGGGGTCAATACGCCCCTCGCGTGCCATTGCGGTCAGATCTCTGCCGTACTGTGCGAGCGTAGGTGCGCCCGAAAGGGTGGATTTGCGCGGCGTTGCGCGACCTTCCTCGCCACCCGACTCGTTTGTACTGCCCGCGCCGCGCAGTACCGAAAGGATCTCTTGCTTCAGGTCAGTAGGGGATACCCCCAGCGTTTCGATGATCTTCACACCCACCGAATCGCGCTCGGCAAGCAGCGCGAGCAGCAGATGCTCGGTGCCGATATAGCCCTGACCCATACGGACGGATTCCATTGCCGATCCTTCGATGATGCGCTTGGTGCGAGGGGTCATATCGATCGCCCCGGGCGTGCTACCGCTGCCCATACCCGAAAGGGTAACGATCTCTTCCTTCACACGGTCAACCGTCAGGTCGTGCGAAAGCAACAGCTTCGATGCTACGCTGTCGGATTCTGCCGTCAGTGCCAGCAGAATATGCTCCGAGCCGATGTAGGTGTGCCCCAGCTCGGCGGCAAAGCGCTGTGCGTTACGCAGTGTGTTTTGTGCTTTTGCAGTAAAATGCGTGCTCATGTTGCACTCACCTCCAATGCCTGTTTGATGAATTTTGCCCGTGCGCGGTCGCGCTCGATGCCGTTTTTGGGAGCATCGACCGATCGCATAGTCAGTGTCGCGGGCATCACGTTGATAAATAGTGTATGCAGCGTTTCGTGCGTGATCGAGGTCACGTCGCCTGTGGCAATGCCCAGCTTTACATCTGCAAACAGCTGAAAGAATTCCTCAGAGGATATGAGAGTCGCATAGCGCAGCGTGCCTTCGGCACGGCGGATGCGGTCGGTGCGGCGCTCGGCAGCCTCGCCCGACAGCACACGGAGCTTGCGCTCGTTCTCAATAATGCTCATCACCGCTTTTTCAAGGCGCGCAAGGATTTCTTCTTGACTTACGCCAAGCGTTACCTGATTCGATACCTGATACAGACATCCGCGCGATTCCGAGCCCTCGCCGTAAAGACCGCGCATCGTAAGCCCGATCTTAGCAAGCTGACGGGAAAGCGAAGGGATGCCGCCTGCCGCCGTCAGTGCGGGCAGAAACAGCATGACCGAGGCGCGCAGTCCCGTACCCAAATTGGTGGGGCAGTGCGTCAGATACCCAAGCTTTTCGTCAAAGGCAATGTCAAGCGATGCATCCAGCAGGTCATCGCACTCGGTGGCGATGCGGAAGGCATCCTGCAGGGCAAGCCCGGGCAGAATGCATTGCAGACGGATGTGATCCTCCTCGCACGCCATCAGGGAAAGACTTTTGCTGTCGTTGCGAAAGAGTGCGTGCGGTGTTTTTTTTGTGGCAAATTCGCGGCTGATCAGGTGCTGCTCGACCAATGCTTCGGTAGCAACGGGAGTCAGATCATCCAGATTTTGCTTGCTGTAATCCTTGCCTTCCAGTGCCTTTTCTATGCGGGAAATGATTTCGGTTGCCGCTTCGCGCGACAGCTTTTTATCAAAGGGAAAGCCGCGCAGATTGCGCGCAAGGCGTACACGGGTGGAAAATACCGTATCGGCGAAATCACCCTTTACATCATACCAAGCCATGATATTTTCCTCCTTTAATTTTTTTCCAGCGTGCGGATCTGATCGCGCAGCGTTGCCGCTAACTCAAAATTTTCTTCGCTGATTGCTTTCGTTAGTGCTGCGCGAAGCTCGGAGAGCTTTGCATCCTTTTCGCGCACCGCACGTTGCTTGGCGGGAGCGCGACCTGTGTGGGTGGCGGCTCCGTGCAACGATCGGAGCGTGGGCTCCATCTCCTCGCGAAAGGCGGTATAGCAATCGGTGCAAAGTACCTTGCCGCCCGCGGCGATCTCGCGCCACGTGGCACCGCAGGTGGGGCAGACCTTGCCCGTTTTGGGTGCCGTCTTTGCCGCAGGAGCGCCAAAGAGGGAAGTAAACAAATGATTCATATCGTCGCCAAATCCTTCAAAGGGATCGGGCGGCAGTGTGCCGCCAAAATTTAGTTTTGCGGCACATTCAGCACAAAGCGCATAGGTGCTGACAGCGCCGTTGCTGTTGATCTGATAGAAGCAGGTCGCTTCCTTTTTCTTGCAGTGTTCACATTTCATATTGGTATCTCCTTAATGCATCAGCGAAAGCAGAATATGCTTAAAAATTCTGGCACGTACCGTACTGCGACCCTCGGGCGCAATGCTTTGCAGTGCCGCACCCGAAAGGGCGGCAGAAATAATCTTTGCTTCACGGGACGAAATAACCTCGTTCCCAAGCAGATTTCTCAAATATGCCTCAGCCTCATTTTCCTCAATCGCATTGCCGATAGCGGCAAAAAAGTGCATCAGATATTCGTCGCGGTGCATCTGCTTGCGCACGATGCGGATGTGACCGCCACCGCCGCGCCGCGATTCGATGATATAGCCGCGCTCGGGGGTGAAGCGCGAGGTGATCACGTAGCTGATCTGGCTGGGCACACAACCAAGGCGACCTGCCATTTCGTTGCGTTGCAGCTCCAGCGACCCGCCGCTTTCCTCCAGCATTTCTTCAATCATTTTTGCAATCTGGTCGGTTAACATAGGAAACCCTCCTTTGACCTTCTTTGACTTTCTGGAAACAGTATAAAACAAAAGTCAAACAAAGTCAAAGTCAAATAAAGTCAAATTGAAATCGGCGCAACCGATTTGGGGCGGTTACGCCGATTTAGCATGCTATTTTCTCAAAAAATCTCGTTTTTTCAGTTTCTCACTGACGGAAGTAAAGATCAAAATTTCGGTTATAGGCATCGGCAAGTGCGTTCCACGTGCGGCGATCCACAGCGCCCGTTTCGGGCAGCCCGTGCTTTTGTTGAAATACGCGCACCGCGGCGGCAGTTGCTTCATCGTATTCGCCGCTTTGTGGGACCTCTCCGATGTCGTCATAAACGGCACTCAGCTCCTGCAGGGCGTTTTGAATAATACTGACCAGAAACTGCGCTTCGCCAATTTCAACGGTGTAATTTTCGGGCAGGCGGGGGAAGTGCGCAATCCGTGAAGGAGCACCGCGATCCTCAAGGGATTGCAGATAGGCAGCAAACAGCGTTTCCCACGTAACAAAGTCGGCACGCCCCGTAGGTGGCAGTCCCGCACCCTCTTGAAAGGCGCGAAGCGCCTCCTCGGTGGCGCTGTCAAAAATGCCGTCGATCGGCACCTCACCAAGCGTTTCGTCAAAATAGGCAAGCTGTCGCAGATAGCGCTGCAAATTGGCAATGGCAACGCGCTCGTTTTCGTGTGGCATATCCTTACCTCCCTGTTTCAAAGCCGGGGTATTGTCCCTCGCCCAGCTGCTGGCCCGTATACAGATCGCTGTAAAGGCTTGTGATCGCATTCCACGTCACGGCGGAAACCTGCCCGTTAATGGGCAGTCCCGCTTCTTCCTGAAAGGCAATCACCGCCTCGCGCGTGCGCGGGCCGAAATAGCCCGTTACGCTGACTGTGGGAATGGAAGGGAAGGACTGCGCGATATAATTTAGGTATTCCTGCAGTAGCCGCACGGCATCGTTTTCGCTCCCCTCGCGCAGTACAACGCCCTGAAAGGGAACGATCACGCCCTCGGTGTACTGCACTGGAATGGTAGAAATGACACCAAGATACGCATCGTAAATGGCTTGCCACGTCAGCGGTCCCACAATGCCATCAGCAACAAGCCCGAAGGTGTTTTGCGCATCGATGACCGCCGCACGGGTCGTTGGCCCAAACACGCCATCAATGACAAGGGGCGGAATCGAATCGTAAAAGTTTGACAAGTAATTCAAATAATATTGAAAATTGCTGACAAAGGAGCCGCTGTCCCCCTCGCGCAGTACGCCGGGATATTGCTGTGTCACCTCTTCGGCAGTGACACCCTCGGAATCAATTTCATTCAGGCGCTTGACACCGTTATAGATGCGGCGGATATAGTACCACGTTGCCTTGCCGATTACACCGTCAGCGGCAAGCCCGAAGATCTCCTGGAAGCGGCGTACCGCCGCCTCGGTATCCTCGGCGAACACACCGTCGGTCAGCGCGATCTTCGGAATCGAGGGATAGTTGCGGGAAATGCGGTTCAGACGGATCTGCGCCACGCGCACTTGATCGTTGACCGCGCCAAGGCGTAAGGGAACTACCGGCGCGGTCTCATTGGTATTGGCGATCGGCACGTCATTTACAATGTCAATGTCATCGCCGTAATAGTATTGTAGAATTTCATAAGGGGTAAGCCCCTGCTCGGCAAGCTCAACCGTGCCCCATTGCGAAAGCCCGTCACAGGTGACACGGCGCCCGTCGCAGTATGCGGTAAAGAGTGGCTCGATATTGCCTTGTCGGCGCACATAACTGTCAAATAGCTGACCTGCCAGCTCGCGGATGTTATCAAAAATATCGCGCCCATCTACATAGGATTGGTCGATAGATGTTGAGGACGTAATGTCAAAATCGTAACCGCGCGAGCGATAAAATTCGGTATAGATGCGATTGAGGGCAAACGAGATTTGCGCGTACATATTGGCACGAAGCGCGTTTTCGGGCCAGGTGGGAAAAATTTCGCTGGAGCCAACATTTGCAACGTAGTCAAGAAAGGGAACGGTGACGTTGCGCGCATTTTCCTCGGGCCTGCCAAGATGTACGGTAATGCTTTCGGGTATGGTGGGCGTTCCTGTTGGCATTCGCTTTCCTCCTTTATGGGGTCTCTAGCGTTCCGTCAAAGGGACGCGAGTTGTTCAGTGTAAAGCCGTCGGGATAACCGTTTTCGGGAATCGGAGCAAGGTTTGCCTGCTGGATAGCGGTGATTCCATCAAAGATCGGCACATTATCATAGCTTGCTGTCAGGTAATTTGGCATCACCGCTTCTACGTTATAGACCGCATAGGGAGTGGGGTTGCCGGCGGAAAGCGATAGCGCACGGGGCGGCGCCGGTAGAGAAACGCGCGCGGTGCGCCCGTCGGAGCCGGTGCGCAGCTCATAAAGCACGTTTCGTCCCTCGCTGCTTGCTTGCCTTATGGTGACCTGCGCGTTCTCCAAGGGGATCGATCCGTTGGCGGTGGTTACCTGCACCACCAGAAACCCCGCACCGTTCGGGGTGGGAACCGTGATGTTTTCGTTCACAAATACCCCTCCTTTCGTATTCACGACAGTATATGTGTTTAAAAAGGAGAGTGTTACGAAAAACAAAAAAGACACGCTTGCGCGTGTCTTTTGGTGCCGGAAGCGGGGGTCGAACCCGCACGGTATCGCTACCACTGGATTTTGAGTCCAGCACGTCTGCCAATTCCATCATTCCGGCGAACAGTGGTATTATAACACAAGAAAAAAGAAAAATCAAGAGGTTAAGCAAATTTTTCAAAACCGCGTTTGATAAAACGAGCCCGCGGCTTGCATAGTGCAAGCCGCGGGCTTCAAAAAATGGCGTGATCAATCATCCAAAGCACGGAAAACGGGAATCAGGGCAAGCCCTAACAGCGCCGTGCCCGCCAGATAGGCGTATTTGGAAATTGTATAAAAGTGCAAGCCGTTTACATCAGACCACACGTTGCCGATGTAGAAGCAGCAGGCGATGATTACCCAAAGCAGCAGTTGTCCCAATTCCGAGAAAAAGGCGTCGCGCAGACCAAGAAGATGCTGCAGTGCCATATACGCGCAAAGAACGAATATCGCCCAGTAAAAAAACTGCACCGAAATGCCACCGCTGTTTGGTACAACGGTCGGGTAAAGCATTTGCCAATAGGTTCCGTACAAAAGATAGGCACCTGCCAGGGCGAAGGGCCAACAGCCGAAATCGTCAAGGAAAAAGTGACCGCCAATCAGCGTAAGGGAAACAATCATCATAAAGGTGGTGAAGATGATGCAGAAGACCTTGGAATCATCGGGGTAAAAGCCCCAATCCATGCCGGCACCGATAAAAAAGAATACCGTGGTCAAGAAGATAAAGGAATACAAAATGCCAAGGGGCGAAAGGATTCTTTTCAACATGCTGTCACCTCCTTAAAAGGATTCTTCGCGCAGAACAAGAATCATGCGGAAGAAGTGGAATGCGGCACCCACAGACATAGCGGCGATGCAAAAGGCGGGATGCATTGGGACCAGCGTGGAAAGCAGGAAAACGCCGCCGCCAAAGGTATAAACAAGGGGCACAAAGCGGCCGACATTTCTTGTTGCATCGGAAAGATCGTAGGCATAAGGGTTGTCATTTTCTTTTGCAATCTTAAAGCCGACACCCTGCGCCAGAAGGAAAATACCAAGCGCACCAAAGGCGCGGGGAACCGAAACGTAGTCCATAAGACCGTAGAACAGTGCGCCAATGATAAATGCAGTGAAAAGCATGATCAGTCGATGCCCGATATTGGTCAGCATCCACTCGTTACCCATATCGTCGTAAACGAATTTTATCACAAGATTGGGGAAAAAGGAAAGAATGCCCACGAGAACAAACAGGATGCCGATAAACTTGAATATGTAGTTCATCAGCAAAGCGCCGATCACGCCGAAGGTCACCATCAAAGCGGCAAGCAGGACGTGAAAGAGGATAAAGAGAAACTTTTTCATAAAATGTCCTTTCCATGTGTGATTTTGGTTGACAACTATATCTTATCACAATCTTATCGCAAAAGCAACAAAAATGTAAAAAAGAAGCACCGTAGTGCTTCTTTTTTGTGTTTAATCGGGAATTTTGGTGTCCTTTACGCGGTCGATCCACTCGCGCAGCCATTTTTCGCTCGCGAGACCGCAGCCCATCACCGAGTTGGTTTCAAAGACCATGCCATCAAGGCGACCTTCGCGCATCAGGCGCAGACCCAACTCGCACTGCAACTCCATATAGTCGTTGGGAACGGGCACGGCGTTGGGGAAGTCATACATATAAATGCCCAGCATTTTTTTCTTGTTGGGGAACAGCTTTTCGATCTTTTCGTAGTTTTCTTCAAGCTGCGCAAGATCGTGATAATCCCACGTCCAAAGGGTGATGCCGTTCACGTCCTCCTCCAGGGCGGCTGCCTTTGCGGCGTCGATCTCATAGGTGTACCAAACCACCCACAGCTCCATGGGGCGGCACGCCTTATCCAGCTCCTTGCGCGTTTTTTTTAACTGAGCGGCTACCGCTGCAGGACGCTCCTCCTCGGGCAGATAGCGCACGCAGGCAAACAGGTCGTCGATAAACGCGCCCGAAATGTTGGGATATTTCGTGGCAAGATCGCAGATAAATGCCTCGTAAAGGTTGCCTGCATTGGCGTTTGCAAGACCGCCGAATGCGCCACACCACAGCACCTTGTCCATGCGGCAAAAGCTTTCGGCATAGCCGTAGGCATCAGTAGAATATGGCGTGGGCTCACCGTCGCAGTTGACCATAATCATATTGGGAACGTTTAGCATAAATGCACCCTCGGCGGGGGTGATGCGTGAGGAACGGTAATTGAGCTGCGTGGTATCCATGTTGCGTCCGAGATCCTTGTCATCCTGATGCGGTCGAACACCGAAAAACCAAAACCTATCTCTTGCAGTTGCCATTAAAACAACCTCCTTATATGGGTTAATTTAACTATAACAGATTGACTTGATTTGTCAAGAGGGGAAAATCTTTTTGAACGATTTTATGTTTTTTGCGAACAAAACAAAAGGGCGCGGCTTGACAGTGTTTTTTGAAAGAGATATAATGAAGGGGAAGAAGTAAAAGGAGCATTGCAATGACTGATACCAAGCTGTTACAGCAAATCATCCTGCGCGAGATCTGCGCGGGCGACGAGGCGCTGATCAACGATTTCTTTGACCGTATGGGCGGCGAAGCGCGCTCGCTTTTCAACCGCCGTGACTATAATCGACGGGGCGTATTGAAGTTTTGCGTACATCCCGACCCCACAAGGCGGTATATTTTGGCGGAATATCAGGGCGAAATGGCGGGTTATTTTTTCTTTTTGGATTTCGATACCTCGATTCCCCAGCTGGGACTTGCCGTGCGTGACGACCTTGCCGGCAGGGGACTTGGCGCACATCTTGTTTCCGTTGCACAGCATATGGCAAGGGAAGCGGGCAAGGGCGGCATTCAACTGACCACGCACGTAGCAAATCTTCGCGCGCAGACACTGTATGAGAAAATGGGCTTTTCTCTGGTAGGCCCCACCAAAAATGGCACCGAATTCTTTTACCTATACCGTTATCGCGAAAAAAATTAAAATGAAACCAATTTATGCTGTTGACATCAAAAAAACTTGGTGTTATAATAAAATTAAGCAGATTCGCAGGTAACGTGGCGTGTCTGTAAATACATCACAAAGGGGATATAGCCATGTTTGGAAAAAAGTCTCAGCCTGCGGCAGGCAAGGGTCCTGCATTTGAAGTTCTCGATCTTGTTGTTAACGAACTGAACGCAAGAAATCTGAAATTCGACCTCTCCGATGATAAGCCCGTTATCTTTATCAAGTTCAGCGGCGACCACATCAACGGTCAGTCCTTTACCCTCATCATCGACGACGATGGCGAGTCGGTTGCACTGCGTGTCTTCTCGATCTTTAAGTTCGAGGCAGGCCAGCTTGCCGATGCATACGAGTTCTGCAATAAGGTCAACAACCAGTACCGCTGGATGCGCTTCTACGTAGATAGCGATGACGAATTCACCGCTGCAATCGATGCCGTGATCACGCCCTCTACCGCAGGTGCCGAGTGCGTTGAAATCCTTGGCCGCGCTGTTAACATTGTTGATAGCGTATACGGCGAACTTATGGCGTAACAAAAAACGCAAAAGCAGGCAACTGTGGGTTGCCTGCTTTTTTGAAAGGATTTTTTATGAAAATTGTACTTCTGGATGCCGCCACCCTTGGCGAGGATATTGACCTTTCTGTTTTTTTGTCGCTTGGCGAGGTAACGGTATACCCCGCAACCGCTCCGCATGAGGTGAAAGAACGGCTTGCAGGCGCTGATGTGGCGGTGGTCAATAAAATCAAAATGAATGCCGAAACGCTGGGCGACGATCCCTCGGTGCGCCTTATTTGTGTTACTGCAACGGGATATGATAATATTGATCTTGATTTTTGCCGCACACACGGCATTGCCGCCACTAACGTGGTGGGATATTCTACCGATAGCGTGGCGCAGATCACGGTGGCAATGGCGCTGTCACTGCTTTCGCAC
>JBGVCY010000049.1:0-2541 GCA_045119135.1 Eubacteriales bacterium
GTCGGTCACATCGGCGACCCACGCATTGAAGGCGGCATCGTTGGCAGTTGATCCACAAAATGTCATCAGGCAATCAAACAGCACCAGCAGCACGGCAACGGTCAGGATCATCGCCCCCTCGGCGCGCATTGGGATAAAACCAAATGCCATAATGGTAAAGCCCCATACGATATAACCGTAGGTGATAAAGGGACGGCGCTTGCCCACACGGTCGCACATGCCGCCCGCAAAAACTGCGGTAACGGTGGCGGTTACTGCCGAGAAAATCACCATCAGTGTGGTGATGATGTACGCAAGATCATTTCTGCCAGAATTGGCGAAAATATCCTGTGAAAGTGTGGCGAAATACATATTCTCCACCACCCAGGCGATCTGTCCGACAAGCCCGAAAAAGACTGCCGAAAACCAGATCTTACCCCCAAGCGGGGTCGATTTGCTATTTTCCATTAGCATTCCCCTTTCTTTTGATACCTTCATCATACCATAAACCACGCAAGAATGCAAGAAGCCGTTGCAATTGCAACGGCTTCTTTACTCTGCCTCGCCAAGCGAGGAAAGGATATATGCATCAGCATCCTCTTCGCTGACGCCCATCACGTGCGCGCATTCGCTGCACAACAGATGCTTGGCAAGACGACCATATTCGAGGTCGGTCATCGGAAAATGCTTGCGTGCGGCAGAAAGCTCGGCACGGCGGCGGTTAACGGTTTTGATAACCTTAACATAGCCTCTTGGATCCAGCTCGCCAATGGTGGTGCGATAGATCTCTCGCCTCTGCTTTTCTACGGGAACGGTCAGCGTATCGATCTTGGGCATCAGTGCAATCAGCTCTTCAATCTGCTCACGCGTCATCAGACGGCGCATGGGTACACGCTCATTATTGACGGGGGTATAGATGCTGGAGCTCATCGGATTATTGACGGGGATCAGCAGATAAAAGGTACGCGTATCGGTCTTGTCGTAGGGCGAGGGACCAATATCTGCGACACGGCAAATGCCGTTGATACCATAGACGATATATTCACCGATCTCAAACATATCGCTCACCTCACTTTCTAACAAAAATGCCGCAACTGCGGCTTCTGCGACTTTCTCTATGTATATATTTTACCATAAAAAGCATTTTTATGCAAGTGACATTTCTCATAAAAAATGCAACTCTTTTTTTCGGCATTATGACCATAAATGAAAAAGCGAGCGCGCCGCGCTCGCTTTTTCATCATTCATCGTATCCGTTGGGGTTCTGCGACTGCCATCTCCAGGAATCGCGAACCATATCCTCAAGGGTGTGGGTGGCACGCCAGCCAAGCTCGCTTGCCGCTTTATCGGGCGAGGCATAGCAGGCGGCAATATCGCCGGGACGGCGGTCAACGATGCGATAGGGCACCTCAACGCCGTTGGTGCGGCTGAAGGTATTGACCATATCCAGCACGCTATAACCCGTACCGGTGCCGAGGTTGAAGATGCCAACGCCGTTCTTATCATACCCCAATGCCGCCACGTGTCCGCGCGCCAGATCCACCACGTGGATGAAATCGCGCACGCCCGTGCCGTCGTGTGTGGGGTAGTCATTGCCGTAAACAGAAAGCTGCTTCAGCTTACCGACAGCGACCTGCGTCACATAGGGCATCAGGTTGTTCGGAATGCCGTTGGGGCTTTCACCGATCATACCACTCTTATGTGCGCCAACGGGGTTAAAATAACGAAGCAGAATAATCTGCATTTCGGGGTTTGCCTTGGCATAATCCTTCAGGATCTGCTCGATCATATATTTGGTCCAGCCATAAGGATTCGAGCAGTTACCCGTGGGGGCATCCTCGGAAATGGGGCAGGATTCGGGCGTACCGTAAACGGTTGCCGAAGAGCTGAAGATCAGCTTGCGCACATCGGCACGCTTCATGGCGCGCAGCAGCGAAAAGGTGGAGCCCAGATTGTTCTGATAGTATTCAAGGGGCTTGCTGACCGATTCACCGACAGCCTTCAGACCTGCAAAGTGTACCACGGCATCGATCTTATGCTCGCTGAAAATACGGTCAAGCGCCGCCTCGTCAGCAACGTCTGCCTCGTATACGGGGGGCATTTTGCCAATGATTTTTGCAACACGCTCCATCGAACGGGGCGAACTGTTGGAGAAATTATCCACCACAACAACGTCGTGACCTGCATCGTGCATCTCCACTACCGTATGCGAACCGATATAGCCCGCACCGCCTGTCAATAAAACCTTCATTTTTTCCTCCGCTAACTTGATTATTTCTACACCCTTAGGTGTTTGATTTCTTTTCTGCGACCTCGCCGCACTTTTTGTAGATCGATCCGGCAGGCACAAATCCGCGCACCGAGGAAAGCGGATACACCGAGGTGCCCTTGCCGATCACCGTACCGGGATTCAGAACGCTTCCGCATCCCACCTCGACACCGTCACCGACCATTGCGCCCACTTTTTTGCGCCCCGTCTCGATACTTTCCTCACCCGCTCGGATCACGACAAGGCTCTTGTCGCTCTTCACGTTCGAGGTGATCGCGCCCGCACCCAGATGC
>JBGVCY010000050.1:0-13974 GCA_045119135.1 Eubacteriales bacterium
AAAAAAAAAAAAAAAACAAAAGAACGCCGCCGGGAATGGGCGGCGTTCGCACAAATATGTGCAAGATGATTTAATTGACACGAGCAAGAATCGTTGACAGGAAGGTATCTACGGTAAGGCCTCTCCACCAACCGGGGATGCCCAAATCATCGAGCGCTGTCTGGTTGGCTTCAGAAAGAACCTTGGCATCGGCAAGGTCTCCCATAGTGGCGTTATGCAGCACGTTCTGGCATTCGTTTTCCAATTCCGAGAAGGGCTTGGTGCCATCGATCGAGGCAAGCAATCCCGTACGGTTGGGCATCATATCATCGATAGTCAGTGCCTTCAGACGCGGGCCGAGGGTATCCAGCGTTTCTTCTGCAAGAAGTGCTGCGATACCGGTTTGCTTGACATTCTCTTCGTCGTACCAGAAGCCATCCTGGTCCTTATGATAATTGAGGATGATTCCCAAGGGAATGGTATTAATATCAAGGTCTACCTCGCCAACCGCAGAATCGGCAAGCACGGCAAGCAGACCGCGTACAAGAGTTTCCTCACCATCTACAACGTGGTACCAATGACCGTCTTCCTTTCTTGTATACCCAAGCGCATCGCCCAGGGTAATCTTATGAATGGCAGAGGTCACGCTTTGTGCGCTATCCAAATCACCGACCTTCAGATCGGCAAACGCCAGCAAAAGTCCCGTAACGGGGGTCGTTCCGTCGCTTTCGTACCATACACTCTCAATCTGCTGATAACCCATCACGCGACCGACCAGAATGCCATCGATTACAGCAGAATCGATCGTGTTCAGCGGTTTATCCGCAAGCTCAGCAAGAATGCCGGTGATAGGCTGATGATTCTTATCGTAATAAATACCGTTTGCGCCCTTTTGGTAGCCCATAGCATCCGCAAGGGTCAGCTCACGCATCTTTGTACCGATCGTATCGGGATCGGAAAGCATACCGATCGTGCATTCCGCCAATTTTGCAGAAATCCCGCTAACGGGGGTGCCGTTTTCATCACACCATACGCCGTCCTTCAGCGTAAGACCCAGAATCTTCGACAGGGAGATTGCATCAATGGTGGCGGCGTTGATCGTGTTCAGCGGCTTCTCTGCCAGCTCGGCAAGAATACCTGTAATGGGTGCATTATTGCTATCGTAGTACACACCGTCTGTGCCCTTTTCATAACCCATTGCCTCGGCAAGGGTCAGCTCGCGCAGCTCGGCGATCAGTGCATCGGAATCGGAAAACGTGCCAACCGTACAATCTGCAAGCTTTGCAGAAACTCCCGTAACGGGTGCGCCGTTTTCGTCCTTCCAGACGTCGCCGTCCTTCACAAAGCCCAGCACCTCGCCAAGGGAAATGGCATCAACCGTGCTTTGATTCAGCCCTGCAATGGTCAGATCGGCAATCGCCGCCAACACACCCGTGACCTTCACGTTTGCAGGATCATTTTCAGCAACATAGTGCGAGTAATAAACACCGTTCACCTCGGTGAACTCCATCACCTCGGCAATGGTCATTCCCTTCACCGTTCCTTCAAGATCGGCAGTGCCGTTCAAAAGAGCGGAAAGAGAAAGGTTAGAAACCTCAAGCATAACACCTGCCACGGGGGTGGTATCTGCCTTTAAAAATTGATACCGTTTGGGGGCATTCGGATCCGCGTTCGGAATTTCATCGCCGCGCTCATAGCCCGCGGCATCGCCCACCAGCAGGTCGGAAAGTGCCGCGGTCAGATCAAGATTACCCTCCATCAGATCGGCAAGCGGAATGTTGGCAAGCGCCTTCTGCATCTCGGTCACATCGGCGCCGTCCTTCTGCCATTCATATCCAACAACAGAAGGCTCGGTTCCACCCTCAGTGCCATAAATCGCATCACCGCGCTCATAGCCCGACTGCAGGTCACCCAAATACATATCGGCAAAGATCTCGGAAAGTGAGATCTGATTGTTGATAAAGGAAGCAAGAGAAACATCGGCAAGTGCCGCATTGATACCGCCAACCTCGACATCGTTAGCAGGATCCTCGTCGTCAGAATACGTGCTGTACCACACACCGTCCACCAGCGTATATCCTGCGGCATCACCCACCAGAATATCGCCAAGTGCGGCAGTCAGATCCAGATTGCCCTCCAGCAGATCGGCAAGCGGAATATCGGCAAGCGCCTGCTGCGTTTTGGCAACGGGCGTGCCTTCCTTCAGCCACTGATAACCGATCACGGGAGCCTCTGCTCCATCCTCAGGGGTGCCATAGATCGCATCACCGCGCTCGTAGCCCGCTTGCAGGTCGCCAACATAAAGATCACCTAAGACCTCGGTCAGCGAAAGCTGATTATCAATGATCGCGCCAAGCGAAAGATCAGCAAGCGCGGCATTGAGGCCGGTCACACGCACGTCGTCGGTGGCGTCACCGTTATCGGTATATGTGCTGTACCAAACACCGTCCACCAGGGTATAGCCCATCGTCTTACCCAGCACGGCATTGGCAGTCAGATTTTTGAAGCTGAATTCATAACGGCCGGTCTCCTCGTTCAGCACGATGAGATCAGCAACCGTCATATCGGCAGCAACATCATCGATCATCGCGCCCTCGGTAATCCCTCTCACAAAGGGGCCGGCGGGTGCATCGCCGATGTTTTCGGCAATCACCTTCAGAATGTCGCCGTTCTGTGTCATCGCGCCAAGCAGATCGCCAAGATCAAGCCCAGCCGTTACCTCTTGGAAGGTGGGCACTGCAGGATCCTGATAGACCAGCGCGCCGCTTTCATCATAGGTAACACCCGTCAGATATCCCATCTTCACATCAGCAAACAGTGCGCCGAAGTCGCCATTCGTCAGCAAAGAAAGCGGACGGGGCGAGATGGTCTCGATCACGCGGGGATTCAGCATACTGCCGGGCATAAAGGAAAGAATATAGCCCATCGTCAGATTCTCGGTGACCGCACTGCCGATCTGGTCGGAAAGCAGCTGATCCAGCGGCACGTCGTAAAGGTCGGTGGGCATCACGCGTTGCACATCCTCGGGAAGCACCAGACCGTAGTGATCGATCAGAGTCGCCAGCGTGTACGAGGAAAGCTCGCCGCGCACGGTCCGCAGATCGGCAAGCAGCTCAAGCAACGTCATATCGGTCAGATCTACGTCACCGTTTTCGGTCAGATACTGATCCGCATCGCGTGCGATACCAAAGCGCTGTAACGTATCAATGGTCAAGCCGCCGATTGCAAAATATGCGGCAAGGAACAGCGCGCCGTATGCAACAACCATACCAAGCAGCAGTGCAAGCAGGAAGAAAAAGAATCTTCGCACGCGGCGACGACGGCGACGGCGGCGCAAGCGGCGCTTCCAATATTTTTTGGTGCGCTTGGTCTTGCTCTTTTTCTTCTTGCAAGGGGTCTCCTCCTCTTCCTCGGGCTGCTCTTCCTTTTTAGGTGTTGCAGGCGCGGGCACAGGTGTCGCGGGCATAGGCGCCGGTTCGGGCGCAGGGGCAGGCGCGGGTGCCGCGGGGGGTGCGGTGACTACCTGCTCGGTGGCATCCGCTGCCTTTGCGGCAGATGCTTTTATATCGTCAGAGGATGTAGACATAGTGGATTTATCGGACATCCCATCCGCTGGAAAGGGTGCCTTATTCTTTTCGTTGTTCTGTTCCATCGTCAAACTCCTTTCGTCAAAATGTTGCTATCCTATACATTATATCAAATTTATAAGAAGCAGTCAATCTTTTTGCAAATTTTCATATTCTGATAAAAGAAAAAAACTTTTTTCAAAAAAGGGTTGACAAATCGATTTTAAAGTGCTATAATAGGCAAGTCGATGCGAAAAGCGCGCGATTATGGAAGCATAGCTCAGTTGGGAGAGCATCTGCCTTACAAGCAGAGGGTCACAGGTTCGAGCCCTGTTGTTTCCACCAATGGCCCGGTAGTTCAGTTGGTTAGAACGCTAGCCTGTCACGCTAGAGGTCGTGGGTTCGAGTCCCATCCGGGTCGCCAGAACTTCACAACTTACTTCGTGACACTGAACGCCATGCGGATTTAGCTCATTTGGTAGAGCGCGACCTTGCCAAGGTCGAGGTGGCGGGTTCGAGCCCCGTAATCCGCTCCAACGGCGCCATGGCCAAGTGGTAAGGCACGGGTCTGCAAAACCCTCATCCCCGGTCCGAATCCGGGTGGCGCCTCCAAAACGAAAAGGGACACCGAACGGTGTCCCTTTTCGTTTTGGAAACCTCACCCGGTGGGCTCGGATCGATTCGGCACCACCTCTCTTGGGTGCAGTTCACTTTGATTGCACACGCGCCAAGCAGCACACTATCTGCGGTACGTCGAAGAGGACCGTGCCTCTCGCGCCGCACACAAAACAAAATGTCAAAAAAGCACCCCTACGTGGGTGGTTTTATTTTATTTTTGGGTCATCACTGACTCCCAAAATATAATCGATTGAAACACGGTAGAATGCAGAAAGTTTGATCAGCACATCGGTGGGAATGTCGCGCTGCCCCAACTCGTAATTGCTATATGCCTGCTGTGAGCAGTTGAGATTCTTCGCCATTTCCCGTTGTGTCAGATCCCGATCCTCGCGCAAATCTCTGATCCGCCGATACAACATCCCCCGCTCCCCTTTCATTTACATTACAAAAAAATTATAACAAACAACAATTTGCGGTATTGACTTTTACAACATTTTGTGGTATTCTTGTGTTGAAAGCTGTCGCATTACGTTTCGGTGCGTTCAACTGCGGCACTTCAAACCTTACAAAACAAAGGAGCTCTTATCATGCAAAACCAGAATCTTGTTCGCTTTCTATTGACCTTCTTCCTTGGTTGGATCGGTAGCATCATTATTAATCATTCTTCGCTCAAGCCCGAAGGATACACTTCAAGAACTTTAGCATATATTTTTCTTACCATGGTAACCTTCGGAATTTACGCGCTTGTTGCTTCTATTTGCAATCTCACCTTTAATCCTGCAAAGGCTAAAAATATCGGTTACAAAAAAGACTAATCCCCAAAAAGCAATCACCGAAACCGAGAAAAGCACCTCTACGTGGGGTGCTTTTTCTCGGCTATGTGCTTGTTTTGCCTCCCTTTTCCCTTGTTCACATCTTGCTCCTTGTACCAAAAATTTCAGAAAGATATTGCAATCCCGTTGCAATCCCCTCGGGTGCGTGTTATAATAAGGTATCAACCTTTGCAAAAAAATTCACAAAAGAGGTTCGCAACATGGATACCATCAAAATCGAGCATAAGAACACGCTTGTTGTGGCGCATCGCGGTCTTTCGGGCATCGAGCGCGAGAACACCGCCGCCGCCTTTATCGCCGCAGGCAACCGTTCCTATTGGGGCATCGAAACCGATATGCACCGCACCGCCGACGGCAAATTCATCATCGTGCACAACGCTACTCTGCAAGAGGTTGCAGGTGAGGCAATCCCCGTGGAAGAGGTCAATCTTGCCACCTCGCAATCGGTACTGCTGTTCGACAAAACGGGCGGTAAATCCCGCACTGACCTGCGCACTCCCTCGCTTGAGGATTATATCAATATCTGCAAAACCTATGAAAAGCACTGTGTGCTGGAGTTGAAGACCTCATTCACCGACGAGGAGACCGCCGCCTATATCCAGATCATCAAGGATCTTGATTACCTCGATCACGTCACTTTTATCGCGTTCGATTACGAGAACCTTGTAAAGATCAGAAAGCTTTTACCGCATCAGCCCGTGCAGTTCCTGTTTACCAAGTTCACCGAGGAGCTGATCGAGCAGGTCATCCGCGACAAAGTGGATATCGACGTCTATTTCTATGCGCTGACCAAGGAGCTGGTTGACCGCCTGCACGCCGCAGGGCTGAAGATAAACTGCTGGACGGTTGACAAAAAAGAGGTTGCCGACCGCCTGATCGAATGGGGCGTGGACTTCATCACCACCAACATTCTGGAGTAATTTCTTCACCAAGCAGATAAAAAGCACCCCGAACGGGGTGCTTTTTATTGCATTTCTTCTGCCGTTGTGATATACTGAAATCAGAAAGGGGGGCAAGAATATGAAACCATATCTACGCATTGTGTTGATCGCTCTGCTGATCGCGGCAATGCTGGCGGCAGTGCTATTCTTTACACTACCAAAGCATTTTGACACAAAAAACGCCACCCGTATCACGGTTTTTGTGGGCGCCACGGGCGAGAAAGCCGAAATTACCGATCCCGACACGATCAGAGCGATCACTGAAGCCGTCACCGCACCGTCCTTTCGTCGCGGCGCGCGTGCGAGCATCGACGGTTATCGTTATACCCTGACGTGGTATGATGAAAGCGGCAATTCTCTGTTATCTCTTTCCCTGCTCGGCGACAGCAAAAAGCTGATCTGCAACGGCAGATTTTATCACGTTACAGGGGATATTGTGATCGACCACTCCCCGATCGATACACTATTTACAAACGAATAACCATTTCTTAAGGAAAGCCCCGCGCGGGGCTTTCTTTTTTGTAAAAATTCACCCCGTCTGCCGTGCATTTTCAAAATCGCCTCATAATCCGCAAATTGCCGTGACATAATAAGGGCAAAGAAACGCGGAGCTCCGCGTGCAAAGAAAAGGCAGGTTATGATATGAAAAAACGCGTTTTTGCGGCGCTTTTGGCGCTGACCTTTATTATTACACTCTTTTCTCTTTCGGCTTGCGGCGGCAGAGGCGATGCCGACGTACACGTTTTTTATTACACGTATAGCGACACGTATATCTCGTCGGTGCGCAGCGCACTTGGAAAAGCACTGCAGGATAAAGGCATCGGCTATCAGGATTACGACGGAAACGGCAACCAGACCACACAGACCGAGCAGATCCGCACCGCCATCACCAAGGGCGCCCGCGCCCTGCTTGTCAACATTGTCAACACCGGCTCTGACGATGCCGCCAACGAAATCGTCGGTCTTGCACGTGATGCAGGCATCCCCTTGATCTTTTTCAACCGTGAGGTCAGTGACACCGTGATCGAAAGCTATGACAATTGCGTTTTTGTCGGCACAAGTGCTATCGAATCGGGCATTTTGCAGGGCGAAATGATCGGCGAATATCTGCTTGAGCATTACAACGCCGTTGACCTGAACAACGACGGCGTCATTTCCTATATTCAATTCAAAGGCGAGGAAGGCAACAACGAGGCAATCTATCGTACGCAGTACAGTGTCATCAAGGCAAATGAGGCACTGAACGGTGCGGGAAAGCCCTCGCTCCGCTTTTACGATCCCGCCAATTCCAACAATTACCACGTTGACCAGAACGGACAGTGGTCCGCAGCTGCCGCCAACGAATATATGACCACGGCACTCGCATCATACAGTATGGCGAACGGCAATATGATCGAGCTTGTGATCTGCAACAACGACAGTATGGCTGAGGGCGCCATCTCGGCGCTGAAAACCGCAGGCTACAACAACGGCGGCAACACAATTTCGATCCCCGTCTTTGGGGTTGATGCCACCGAAGCGGCAAAAACGCTGATCCGCGACGGCGCGATGACAGGAACGGTCGAGCAGGATGCCGGCGGTATGGCAGATGCGCTTGCCTTGCTCGCAGGCAACGCACTTGATGAAAGCAAGGGGTTGATGGACGGCACCGAAGACCTCTCGATCGACGAAAACGTCAGAAAGATCCGTATCCATTATGCAAAATACCTTGGTGAATGATAAAAAGCAATCCCCCGCCCTTCTTCAAATGCGGGGGATCACAAAGGAATTTCCCGGCGTGCGCGCCCTTGATCACGTAGATTTGACAGTGCGTGCAGGAACGGTGCACGCTCTGATGGGCGAAAACGGGGCGGGAAAATCCACCTTGATGAAGTGTCTTTTCGGTATTTACGAAAAGGATAGCGGTGATGTCTTTCTTTCGGGTGAGCGTGTGGAATTCAAAGGCCCGCAGGATGCTCTCAAAAACGGCGTGGCGATGGTGCACCAGGAGCTCAATCAAGCGCTGAAGCGCACGGTGATGGACAACATCTGGCTGGGGCGTTATCCCACACGATTCGGTTTCACCTCAGAGCGCGAAATGGAAAGAAAAACGCGCACCGTATTCGAGGATCTTGGACTTTCGATCGATCCGCGCCGCGTGATGAGCACCATGTCGGTTGCCGAGAGACAAATGGCTGAAATTGCCAAAGCGGTCTCTTACGATGCCAAAATCATTGTGCTGGACGAACCGACCTCGTCTTTGACCGATGAAGAGGTGGGGCACCTCTTTCGCATCATCCGCACGCTGCGGGAGCGCGGATGCGGCATTATCTATATCTCGCATAAAATGGAAGAGATTCTGCAAATTTCCGACGACATCACCGTGATGCGCGACGGCACGCACATCATCACCGCACCTGCCAGCGAAATGGATATGGAAAAGATCATTCGCCTGATGGTGGGGCGTGAGCTTTCTAACCGCTTTCCGCCCAAAATTTCGACCCCCGGTGAGGTAGTTTTCCGCACCGAGGGACTTTCCTCGCGCTATGCAAAGGTAAAAGATGTTTCGCTTCATGTACGCAAGGGTGAGATCGTCGGGCTCGCAGGACTTGCGGGCGCAGGACGAAGCGAGCTGCTGGAAAACATCTTTGGAATTTCCACCCGTGAGGGGGGTAAGCTCTTTCTTGGCGACAAAGAGATCCGCAACAAGAACCCGCGGGATGCTATCAAAAACGGCTTTGCGCTGCTCACCGAGGAGCGCCGTGCCAACGGCATTTTCGGCATCCTGAATATTACCGAAAACACCACCGTTGGCTCGCTTCGCCGCTACTTGCGTGCTAAGCTCTTTCTTTCTGACCGTGCACGGCGCAAGGATACCGACCGTATGATATCGCGTTTGTCAGTCAAAACGGCATCACGTGAGACCCAAATCCGCACCTTATCGGGCGGAAACCAACAAAAGGTGATCCTTTCGCGCTGGCTGCTGACCGACCCCTCGATCCTCTTGCTGGACGAACCGACACGCGGCATTGACGTGGGCGCCAAATACGAGATCTATCAGCTGATGGAAGAGCTGGCGGCGGCGGGAAAATCGATCCTTGTTGCATCCAGCGAGCTGCCCGAGCTGCTTGGCGTATGCCACCGCATTTACGTGATGTCAGGCGGCGAGATTACGGGTGTGGTGGATGCCAACAAGACCTCGCAGGAAGAGATTATGGCGCTTGCCGCCAAAAATGTTTAGGAGCGATTTATGAAAATCAAAGTCATCGAAAAATTCAAATCGATGGATCGGCATGAGAAGATCGGTTACCTGAAGGAACTGCTGATCAACAACTCGCTGTATATCTTTCTTGTCGCCGCCATCGTGCTTATACAGTGTCTCAATCCCCGCTTTCTTTCCTGGCCGTCAATCATCAACATTATCTCGCTGTCGGCGGCAAACCTGCCAATCGCCCTTGGCATTGCGGGCGCTATCATTCTGACAGGCACTGACCTTTCCGCGGGGCGTATCGTAGGTCTTGTTGCCTGTGTATCGGCAGCACTGCTGCAGACCGCAAGCTATGCGGGCAAAATGTTTCCGCAAATGGAGCCGCTTCCCATCCCCGTAGTGTTTCTGATCGTGTTAGCGATCGGCGCGCTGGTGGGTCTTGTCAACGGCTATTGCACCGCCACCTTCCATTTGCATCCCTTCATCGTAACGCTTTCGACCCAGCTGATCGTTTACGGCTCGCTTTTGCTTTTCCTGATGATCGGCAACAACAACGGTCAATCTCTCTCGGGTCTTGATCCCACCTACACCAATTTCATCAAGGGCAGTGTTCTCTCGATTGGCGGCACGCCGATTCCCAATTATGTGTGGTACGTGCTGGTGCTGACAGCCGTGATGTGGGTGGTATGGAACAAGACCACCTTCGGCAAAAATATGTTCGCCGTAGGCTCCAACCCCGAGGCGGCAAACGTTTCGGGAGTGAACGTCAAGCGTGTGATCATTCTGGTGTTTATGCTGGCGGGACTTCTGTATGCGGTGACCGGCTTTATCGAATCGGCACGTATCGGCTCTAACTCGGCAGCGACAGGTCTGAATTACGAGCTGGATGCCATTGCCGCGTGTGTCATCGGCGGTGTATCCTTTGTGGGTGGCACAGGTAAAATCGGCGGTGTCATCCTTGGCGTGGTGCTGCTGCGCCTGATCTTTGTGGGGCTGACCTTCCTTGGCATTGATGCCAATATGCAGTATATCATCAAGGGTCTGATCATCCTGATCGCCTGCGCCGTGGATATGCGCAAATACCTGGTACGCAAATGATAAAAAAGCGCCTCACCGATCGCGAGGCGCTTTTTCTAATTTCATTAATTTGTTTTTCCATTTTTTAGAATATTTTTTCTAATTTTAATGTTATTGATTTCTTCTATTTTCCAAAATCTTGTTTTTACGCCTTTCGATTGTTGAAAATCTCTTTTTGCTTTTTTGTATGTACAGTTGCATTTTCTGTCAGAATATGCTACAATAAAATGTAAAGAAAAACGGAGGTAACCTTTATTATGATGAAAGACATATTGCGCGCAAGCGTTGTTTCGCCTGCATTGAAGGTTGCGGATATCACATATAACCTTGCTGAGATTCAAAAAAGAATCCAAGAGGCAAAGGAAAACGGCTCGACAATCGTGCTGTTCCCCGAGCTCTCGCTCACAGGCTATACCTGTGGCGATCTCTTTCTTTCCAATCTGTTACTTGAAAACACCAAAAAAGCACTTGCCACGCTTGCTGACGAAATGCCTTCTGGCATTCTGGTAGCAGTGGGCGCTCCTCTTGAGGTAAACGGTGCGCTTTATAACTGTGCAGTACTGTTTTCTGACAATCAGATCCTTGGCGCTGTACCCAAAACCTTTCTGCCGAACTTTGGTGAAGCGGGTGAGAAGCGTTGGTTCTCCTCGGGTGCCGATCTCAAGGAGCCGCTGATCACCGTGGGCGGGCACACCTTCCCTGTCAGCACCGATCTTTTGGTAATTGCACCCGACGGCACAACTGTGGGAGTTGAAATCTGCGAGGATCTCTTCTCTCCCCTGCCCCCTTCCACCCGTCTTGCTCTGGCAGGCGCCGAGGTCATTTTGAATCTGGCCGCCAGTAACGAGCTGGTCGGTAAACGCGCATATCGCCGCGACCTTGTCCGTATGCAGTCAGCAAACACGCTTTCTGCCTATCTTTTCGCCAGCGCGGGCGTTGGCGAATCGGGTGCCGACCTCATCTTTTCGGGACATTCGATCATCGCAATGGGCGGCAACATCATCGCCGAAAACAGCGCTCTGATCGACGGAGATTACGCCCTTGTTGCCGACCTTGACCTTGGCACCATCCGCCACGACCGCCGCAAAAACAAGACCTTCAGCGATTGCAAGGCACGCTTCTCGAACGAATTTTTCTCCCAGCTTCTGATCTCGCACGCGCTTGCCGACTCTGACGGCGCACTGCTCACCCCCTCGCGCCTTCCCTTTATCCCCGATGAAAAGAAGGCTCGCACCGAGCAATGCCTGCAGATCTTTGAAATGCAAGCAGCCGCGCTCGCCCGCCGTCTGCCCGTAGTGGGTGGTAAATTGACCGTTGGTATTTCGGGCGGTTTGGATTCTACACTGGCTCTTCTGGTCGCCATCCGCGCGATGGAGCGCCTCTGTCTGCCCCGCACCAACATCATCGCCATTACGATGCCTTGCTTTGGCACCTCGGACGAAACCCTGACCAACGCACTTGCATTGATGAAAAACCTTGGCGTGACCTCTCGCACCATTCCGATCAAGGATAGTGTGCTTTCGCACTTCCGCGACATCGGTCACGATCCTGCCGACTATTCCACCACCTATGAAAACGCACAGGCGCGCGAGCGCACGCAGGTGCTGATGGACGTTGCCAACAAGGAAGGCGGCATTGTGCTGGGCACGGGCGACCTTTCGGAGATGGCACTTGGCTGGTGCACCTATAACGGTGACCATATGAGCATGTACGGCGTGAACAGCGATGTTCCGAAAACCTTGATGCGTTGGATCATTCAAAGCATTGTTGACGAAAACGTTTTGCCCGAGGCAAGCGAGGTGCTGTGCCGCGTGTTGGATACCCCCATCAGCCCTGAGCTGCTCCCCCCCGATGCAGTGGGCAAGATCGCCCAAAAGACGGAGGATATCGTAGGTCCCTACGCGCTGCACGATTTCTTCCTCTATTATGCGGTGCGTTATCAGTATCGCCCCACCAAGATCTTCCTGCTCGCCACCCGTGCATTTGACGGTATTTTTGACGGTGCAACCGTTAAAAAATGGCTGACGGTGTTCTGGCGCCGCTTCTTCACCCAGCAATTCAAGCGCAACTGCGTGCCCGACGGTGTCAAGGTCGGCTCGGTGGGACTTTCCCCGCGCGGCGATTGGCAGATGCCATCTGACGCATCCTTCGCTGATTGGATGCGCGAGCTTGATGAAATTGAAGTATAAACAAAAAAGAAGATCCGCTATGCGGATCTTCTTTTTTTGCACCCCGCGCTGCGCGCGGGGATTTTTGTTAGGTGGTGGGGACTTGTGCATCAACGATTGCCTTCAAAGCCGCCTGCTCCTCTGCGGTGTAGGGGCTGTATTTGGTTTCGTCGATGATCGATTTGTATTCGTAAGAAACGCCATCGATCTCGCAAGCCGTATCCTGCACATCGTCAAGCGCCGCCTGTGCGGTTGCACGCACGCTAATAGCCTCTTCGATAGCAATATTATAAATGTAGTAAGTTTCGTCACCCACAGTCAGTGCTACAAAGCCAACAAAGTAATATTCGGTGTCGTAGTTTGCAACATCAACTGCAAAGTTTGCAACCGTAATGCCAAGAACGCAACCAAAGCTTTGCGAATCAGCTTCGGTGATCACGGTATAAGACTTGCCTGCCGTGGTGAGAGCATCAACCGTCAGCTCGCCTGCTGCTTCGACATCCTCCTTGGCAGCGATCAGAACGCCGGTCGTCAGAACGTCGCCCATCTCAGCCTCCAAGTCGGCATCAAAGTAACCCATATAAACAAGTCCGTTGTCTGCAAGGAGAATCATCAAATCTGCGCCAATGGCTGCAAGATCGGGCTCGGCAAACGCCTTCACGTAATACTTGATTGCGTCGTCCTCGTGCTCGACGGTGGGATCTGCCTCAGGATCAACAGTCAGCGTCACATTGTCGGCGCTGTCAGCAGACATGATGTAGGCATCAGCATCGGGGTTTGCCATCAGAACGGGAGTTCCCACATTCAGCGTACAGAACTCGTTATTCTTTGCGATCACCTGCTCGCAGCCCTCTCTGTTGCTCACAAAGACGCCACCGTTCAGGTTAACTGCCGCATAAGCGGTTTCGCTGCCACACTTCACTACCGCATCGGTAGCAAGACCACGACCATTTTCAGCAAGCACGAAGTAACCGTCATTTACGGTAAGCGCAGCGGTGCTGATCTTATAGATACGATCCAAATAGGTATTGACTTCGCCGGCGCCTGCATAGAGCACACAAGAGCCATTGCTGACGAAGGTGCCACCATTGATGGTGCAGATGCCTGCCTCCATCGAAACGCACGCCGTCATAAACTTGCTGTTGTCATAAGGCTTGAAGGTACCGCCGTTGATGGTAATACCGGTCTTTACGCCCTTTTCATCTGCCATGGTTCTGGCAAGACAACGGATTACGTAGGTAGCAGCCTGATAGGTGCCGCCGTTGAAGGTCACGTGATATGCCGTTGTATCGCTGGAAGGCAGATACATCAGTGCGCCGTGCTCGGCAGTCAGGTTACAGTTGTTAAAGGTAATGCTGCCATTACCGCTGGTGATCCACATTCCTTCGGCATCCGTAGTAGTTGCAGTAACGTTTTCGAAAATCACGTTAGCAAGGCAGGATTTCATATAAAGGAAGTGACTTTCGCCGCTGATCGTGACGTTTTTCACGGTAACCGTACGGGCACCGGGGGCGTTCGTGCCGGCAGCGTCAACTGCGCTAAGCTCGTTGGTAACGTCAAGGAAGCGACGCTTATACTTGAAGCTGGCATTCTCGCCGTCGATAT
>JBGVCY010000051.1:0-8281 GCA_045119135.1 Eubacteriales bacterium
CACCAGCAGAATGGCGGGCGTGATCAGCGAGGTAAAAAACATACCCTTATCCTTGAAAAACAACTTGACATTTCGCTTCACAAGTGCCGAAACGGTATTCATTTTTCCTCACCTCCCGAAAGATTTTTGCCTGTGACGGCAAGAAAAACATCGTCCATCTTGCCCTTGGTGATCTCATAATCCGAAAAGAGTGCAGGAGCCCTAAGGATCAGCTCGGTTGCCGCGGCAGTGCTTGGCACCTGTAGGCGAAAGCCGTCGCGCACTGCCTCAAAGGGAATACCGAGCGCCTGTACATCGGTCTCCGCTACGCCGTAAAGCGTGATAAAGTCACCCGTATAGGCGTTTTTCAGGGAAAGGGGAGTGCCCTCGGCGGCGATTTTTCCACTGTCCAAAATGACCACGTAATCGGCATCTGCCGCTTCTTCCATATAATGTGTGGTCAGAAAAACCGTCATACGTTCGTTCTTTTGCAGTTCCTCGATGACACGCCAAAGAATTTGTCGGGTTTTGGGGTCAAGACCCGTGGTTGGCTCGTCAAGAATCAGGATACGGGGCTTATGAAGCAGCGCGCGTGCAATATCGATCCTGCGGCGCTCGCCGCCCGAAAGCTTTGCGACCGTGCGCTTTAACAGATGCTTGAAATCAAGCAGTGCGGCAAGCTCCTCAAGGCGATTTTCAAACGCCTTGCCCACAATACCGTAAAGCGCGGCGCGGCTTTTCAGATTGTCGGTCACGTTCAGCGCCCCGTCCAGCACCGAGCTTTGAAATACCACACCCAGCTCTCGCTTGATGCTGTCAACGCTTTTGTCAAGATCGTTGCCGCCGATCAGCACGCTTCCGCCATCCTTTTTTAGCTGACCGCAAAGAATATGAATGGTTGTGGATTTTCCCGCACCGTTGATGCCAAGAAAAGCAAATAGCTCGCCCTCGCGCACACGGAAGCTGAGATCCGAAACCGCTTTGACCGCGCCAAAGCTTTTACTAAGATGTGCGATCTCGATGATGTTTTCCATACCGTTCCCCCTTGTTTTGATGATTTCATTATGCCACAAAACGGGGCTTTGCGCAAGTGCCTTTTGCTATTTGGTCAAATTTTTGCGGTGTTCGGTCTTTTCTTTTTTTCGCGCGCATACACTTTGCAAAAAGGGGAGTGTGGATATGTTACGAACCGAAGCATATAGTGTTTTGCAAAAGATCAGCAACCGTGCCGAGCGCGCTGCGGGAGTGGCAACCTCGATGCTGGTATCGGGGTGCAGATCGCTGGATGCCGAGCTGCGACGCCTGCGCGGTGACGCGAGCGACGAGCTGTTACGCCTGTCGTTGGGGGTGGCATCCAGCCCCTTTGCCGTTGGAGAATCGGTGGCAACGGTGCGGCTTGGCACCGAGCTTTGCCGTGTGCTGGATGGCGCCGCCGAAACGGCGGTGCTGTTGCGCGGTCGCACCCTGCGGGCGTGGTCGCCCTTTGATCGCGTGCGTACTGCCGCGGCATTGACCACGGCGCTCTCGGCGGTGGTGGGACTGCTTGGCAAATGCAACGAACGTGATATGCACACGGCGCTTGGCGCCTTTTGCGAGGAATCGGTACGACTTGCGCGCCTGACCGAGCGCTCGTACGAAGGAATCATCACTTCCGAGGAATGCACGGTAACGCTGGCGCTTGCGGCGGCGCTGGACCGCTGGCGCGATGCCATTGACGATGCCTACGGCTTTGCCGTGGGACTGCTGTAAAGAGGGAGCTGGCTCCCTCTTTTTTGCCGTTTGATGCTTCAAAGCTGCCGTTTGCCCAAAAGTACTTGCAAAATGTGCGGATTTGGGGTAGGATAAAAGGCAGAAAGGTGGTGTGCCTATGAAGGTAAGTACCGTAATTGACCCCGCATGTGAGGAAGAGGTCATCATCTATGTGCACGAGCGAACGCCGCTTGTTGCGGAGATCGAGGCGCTGGCATCAGAGAAATGCGAGGAGCTGATCGGCTATGCCGAAGGGCAAATCGTGCCGCTTCGTGTGGCAGACGTGACTTGCTTTTGTGTTGAGGATGGCAAGCTATATGCCATAACGGGTGCGGAAAAGCTGCGTTTGCGGATGCGCTTGTATCAGTTGGAGCCCTTGTTGGATGCCTCGTTTGTGAAGATCAATCAATCCGCCATCGCCAACATCAAATTCATCTGCCGATTTGAAGCATCCATTGGCGGCGCATTACGGGTGGTGTTTCAAAACGGGTATCGGGATTACGTGTCGCGCAGGCAACTGAAATCTGTAAAGGAAAGGATTGGGTTTCGTTTATGAATCGGTACGTCAAAAGCTTTTTTGTCCGCGGAGCTGTGTTCAGCGGTCTTGGTCCCGTCGTTCTTGCTATGGTTTATCTGGTCCTTTCGCATACCGTTGCGGGGTTTTCTCTGTCGGGCGGTGAGGTATTTCTTGGTGTGATCTCCACCTATCTGCTTGCCTTTGTACATGCGGGTGTCAGTGTCTTCAATCAGATTGAATCCTGGTCGCTTGGCAAATCGCTCTTTTTCCATCTGGGCTCGCTGTATCTTGCGTATAGCATCTGCTATCTGCTGAACCGTTGGATACCGTTTTCGCCTGTTGCGTTTCTCATCTTTACTGCCGCCTTTGTTGTGGGCTATTTCGCCGTATGGCTGACAGTATTCCTTATCGTGCGCGCTACCAGCAAGCGCTTGAATCAAAGTCTAAAAGGCTAAACCAAAATCCCCCGAATTTTCGGGGGATTTTTTCATCTTTCTTGCAATCGGTAAAACGCTGTGCTATAATAAATTATATTTGAATTTGAAAGAGGTTTACCGTGACAAACTTTGCTTTATGGGGAACGATTGTAAATACCGCTACCGTTCTGCTTGGCGCCTTGGCAGGACTTGGTCTGAAGGCGATTTTAGGACGTGCCTCGCGCGCAAAGGGTGATGCACCCGATGCACTTGCCGAGGGCGGCAAGGGACAAGCCGTTGCCACCGCCGTGCAGCACGGGCTTGGACTTTGCGTGCTTCTGATTGGTATCGAGGGCGCGCTTGGTGTGCAGAATATGCTGGTGATGATCCTTTCCGTGGTGATCGGTGCCATCATCGGCGAGGTGATTGATCTTGACAAATGGATGGGTCGCCTTGGCGCGGCGATCGAGCGCCGTATGAAGGGCAAGGGCGGTCGCGTTGCCGAGGGCTTTGTCAGTGCCACACTGCTGTTTTGTGTGGGCGCGATGACCGTAACGGGCGCTATCGAAAGCGGCGTTTTGCACGTACATACCACCTATTATGCCAAGTCGATGCTGGATATGGTATCCGCTTGTATTTTTGCTTTTTCGCTTGGCGTGGGCGTGCTGTTTTCGGCTGTCGGCGTTTTTGCCGTGCAGGGACTGTTTACCCTGGCGGCGGTGCTTGCCGCAGGTGCTATCCCTGTGGCAGTAACGGGTGAAATGATCGCGGTGGGATCCCTGTTGGTGATCGCCATTGGCACCAATCTGCTGGGGCTAACCAAGCTGAAGGTAATGAATTATCTGCCCGCTATGTTCCTGCCGATTGGGCTGGTACCCTTGTTTGAGCTGATTTTCTGATAAGAAACACGATGTTAACGAAAGGAGGTAGCATATGAACCGTATCGGGGCATTTCATTCGCCCGCAACCTTTGCGTTTCGCGGCAAGGAGCTGACCGTACAGCTGTTTTTGCCCGATGGCGAGAGCGAGGTTGAGGCGCTCTGGCTTTCCTATACCGTAACCCTACTGGGCGGCAAGGGCGGCGCCGCGGCACGCGTGCGTATGCTGCCAGCCGACGGTTTTACGGCGCAGGATAGTTTTTCGCTGTACCGCGCAAGAATTCCCGCACGCGATCTTGTGGGCGGCGAGCTTTACTATTCCTTCTTTCGCGGCGATGCGGAAAGCGAGACCTATACCGTGCCGCTTTTCGACCTGCCCGCGATGCCGCCGCTTACGATCACCGAGATCGCGCCCTTCAGTGGCGAGGTGTGCAGCTATATCGAGCTGCATAACCCCACCGCGCACACGGTGGATCTGTATGATTTTGATTTGTTGCTTGAGGTGAACGGCGCGCCCGCAGGACGCAATCCGCTGGCTATCGCACGCGGCAAGCAGCTGCTGGATGGTGGCGCGCTTGCGGCGATCCGCTTTCTTTCGGGAGATGCCCATACCGATTTTTGTGAGGATATGGCACGTGAATTCCCCAACGAGTGCGGCGATATTGCCGAGCTTGCGCCGCTTACCTTTTCGATCCCCATGGACGGGGAAGAGGGCTTTTTGTTGCCGCGTTATTCCTTCGAGACCTACACGTATCATATCGTGCCGCGCGGCGCATCTGCCGAAAGCGCGGTTTTCAGTGTTACGCTGAACGAAAGGAATGTGGATATCCGCCGCACCCGCTCGGTGCTGATTGCGGCGGATCCGCGCACCCCGCAGCAGGGTAGGGTGACAGCACGTATGGCACCCCCGACGCCAGGCTTTCGGGGAGAGGGCGAGGGCATCCTTGATCTTGCAGATACCAAGCCCCCCGCGATCCTGCCCATTGAGCCAGAGGGCCGTTGCCGCATCACCGCAGGAGATCTGAAGTTTCGCCTTGCTGTGGTGTGCCGCACGGTGGCAGATGCCGCAGTGCTGGTGCGTGTCGGTAACACGTATCGCCGTCTGCCCGCTACACTGCAAAATGACGGCATTTTTGAAGCTGTGCTTCCGCACCGTGATGCGCTTTCTTTGGGCGCGCGACTTTCGTATTATATTGAGGTGACGGGCGGACTGTACACCGCAAGCTGCGGCGACCGCCACGCGCCGATGACACTGCGCATCGCTGACGGTGCAGGACCTCTGATCACCCATACCCATCCCGCCGAGGGCGAGGTGCTGGAAAAGGAACGCCGACCGCAAATTTTGGTGCGCTTTGCCGATCTTTCGGGGGTCAATCATCGCACTTCGATCTTTTGCCTTGACGGCAAAAATCTTTCCGACCGTGCCGCGTGGCAAACCGATACGGTTACGTATACACCCGAACGTCCGCTTTCCTTTGGTAAGCACGTGATCGAGCTTTCGTTGCGCGATATGACGGGTAACCGTACCTATCGCCGCATCGAATTCGGAGTATCGGACGGCAAAACGCTTTATCCCTTCCGCGGCGACCTGCACGCGCACACCACAATGTCAGATGGAACGGGCGCCTTTGCCGATGCCTATCCGTATGCGCGCGATGTCGGCAAGGTCGATTTCTTTGCAGTGACCGACCATTCGCATTATCTTACCGATGAGGAATTTGCCGCCTGCCACGAGCGGGCGCACGCAGAATCGACAAAGGATTTTGTGGCACTGTTTGGCGAAGAGGTCACCTGGTCGCACCGTGAGGGCTATTGGGGGCATATGAATCTGATCGAGCAGGACGAGCGCATTTCGGCGCGCGCGCTTGATCTGCCTACGCTCTACGAACGGCTTGGCAAGGACCCGCGCGCCATTGCAATGTTCAACCATCCCGGTGCGTTATGGGGCGATTTTGATGGCTTCGGGCACATCACCCCCGAGGCGCGCGAGCGCGTTTGCTTGCTGGAAGCGCCGAACGCCTTGTATGATAGCGCCTATGCGCTGGCGCTCTCGCGCGGCTGGCGTGTGGCACCCTTTGCAAACGAGGACCATCACGGCAAGCAATGGACCACGGAAACGCGTGGCACGGGCGTTCTGCTGTCCCCCGCACTGACACGTGCAAATCTGCTGGATGCTATATGGCAACGCCGTGCATACAGCACGACCGATCACACGTTGCGGCTGCTGTTTGCCATCAATCGCACGCCGCTTGGCGGCATTCTGCACGCCCCCGATCAGCTGACGGTTACCGTAAAGGCGAGCACCGCGCGGCAAGAGGGGTTGGGTAGATTGCAGCTGATTGCCGAGGATAATCTTGTAATCGCTGAGGTGAATGCAGGCGTCCTGCGCGATTTTTCGTGGGAGATCGAGGTTGATCCCGACTTTGATTATTACTATCTGAAAATTGTAAACGGTCAGGAATATGCAGTAACGGCGCCCGTTTTTGTGACAGGGCGCGATGATCTTGCCATCACCGAGCTGTCGCTTGGCACAACCGATGACCCCACAAAACCGTACGCGGTGGCACTGACCGTTGAAAACACAGGCGATCACGCCCTTTCAGAGCTGGCGGTGGATCTTTATCTCTCGTCTGCCGAGGGCTTTCGCTTGCGCGATGCCGTCCCGTTTGCCACGGTACGCCTTGACCGCCTTGAGGAAGGGGAAATGTACCGCATCGTGCAGGCATTTCCCGATGTGAAGGGCAACCGCCGTGTCACAGCGGTGGTCAGCGGTATGCTTGGTAAGCGCCGATTTGCCGATACGCGGTATCTGTTGCTATCACCTGTGCATACTGCAAAGATCCTGCCGTGCTCCTCGTGTGAGGGGGATGTGCAACATCCGTATCCCTATATCGAGCTGCACAACCCCACCGCCGCTGAGGTCTCACTTGATGGATGCTTGCTTCAGCGGCGCAGAATCGTGGGGCGCGAGCCCACTGCGCGCGAGCAGATGCCGCTTGACGGCATCGTGATTCCTGCACGCGGACGGGTTGTCATTTGGCGGCGCCCTGCAGAAAGCGCGCTGACGGTAGCGGATTTTAACGCCCGTTACGGCACTTCACTAACCGAAGGTGTTGACATTATGGTAACCGAGCAGGCGATTCTGTCGCCCACGCGCCTTGGCTGCCGCGTGGAGCTGTGGCAGGGGGATGAGCTGCTTTCCTGTGCCGCCTACGGCAATTATTGCGGCAAGGAAGAGCTGATCGAGGACCGCGCCTGTCTCTTTGCCCCTGCCGAGGATATGACCCCGAATGCGCGCAAATTGCCGCCTGTTGATGGCATAGCCCCCCTTGACGGGGTGGAATCGGCGGTATTGCCTCTTTACGGTGGCGACGTGCTGACCGCCGCCGAGGGTGAGCATCCCAAAGCCGAGCAGAAAACCGTAACCAAGCTATCCCGCAAACCGCTGGTACCCTTGCAGGCGGCGGCGCTGCTTGCGGGAGCGGTATCCGCCCTCAAGGATGTCTTTGGGGCAAAGGAATAAAAAAGAACGGAGCTGTCTCCGTTCTTTTTTGATTATCGTGCGATATGGAATTTATCATCCTCGGTGAGGTCAAGCAGCGTGATTGCCTTGTCCCAAAGCGCGAAGGCTTCGCCGAAATGCTTTGCCTTGTGTACGTCACTGCCAAGATAGAATTTGCATCCGCACGCCTTGGCGATTTTATAAAAGCGCATAATACTTTCTTCTTCCTGCTCGGTAAAGTCAAACGCCTCGGCGTTCAGCTCGATGCCTGCGCCAAGAGAAGCGGCTTTTTTGAAAAGGCGCTCAATCTCGGCGGTGGGAATACGATCCAGCGTTTGGATGTAATTTTCGCGCGAGGTGTGGTTGATGAGGGAACAGGTGAGATGTGCAATGCCGACCTTGTGGAAGGGCAGATCGCTGTTCAGCACGGCATCCAGATATTCGACCCAGAGCCTTGCGCGGTAATCTATATCAAAATTCTGGCAATCGGGTGACATCATATGCAGGTGCGTGGTGGCAACGATGATGAAATCAAAATCGTCATAGCGCGAGGCGGGAACGCCGATGTGATGCTCGCCATCGACATCGGCTTCACAACCAAATAAGAATGTTACGCCGTCAGCTTGCGGGAGAGGGCAGGCGGATTGGATGTGATCAAAATCCTGCGTGTCATAAAAACCGTGATCCACGGCGCAAGGAACGGCGCGATCCCAATAGTGGTCAGTCAGGCAAATCGTTTTCAGCCCGCTTTCCACGGCGTATTGCAAAATGCGCTCGGGCGTTTGTGTGGGATCCTTCGAGCAGATCGAAAGGTGAGAATGCAGATGAATATCATGATCGATAACGTATCTCATAACATGCTCCTTAAAAGCCAAAGCTTTACTTAATATATAGCACAAACGGGAGATTTTTTTATTTCTTAGGGAAGCTATCCTTCAAGCCGACAACGCGGTTGAAGGTGTCGCCGTTTTTGGTATCCTTGCAGAAGTAACCGACACGGACGAATTGGAATTTGTCGCCCGCCTTGGCATCGGCAAGAGAAGGCTCAACAAACGCGCCCTCGACACGGGTAAGGGAATCTGCATTCAGGAAATCAAGATAGGTCTTGCCCTCGGGTACGTCGGCAGTGTTTTCAATATTGAAGAGGCGATCGTACAGCATCAGCGTTGCGGGCTTGGCGTACTTGGCGGAAAGCCAATGCACCGTACCCTTGATTTTGCGACCGTCAGCGGGCATACCG
>JBGVCY010000052.1:0-67835 GCA_045119135.1 Eubacteriales bacterium
ATAGCACTTGGCAAGCACGTCCTTGCGCATCGCCTTTACGGTTTCGCGCGCGATGATTTTCGATCCGATCGCCGCCTGGATCGGAATTTCAAACAGCTGGCGCGGAATGTTTTCCTTCAATCGCTCGGCAATACGGCGGGCACGGGGGTAAGCCTTTTCCTCGTGCACGATGAACGACAGTGCATCCACCTGATCGCCGTTGAGAAGGAAATCCAGCTTAACAAGCTTGCTTTCCTGATACCCTTCCAGCTCATAGTCAAGCGAGGCGTAGCCGCGCGAACGGCTCTTAAGGGCATCGAAAAAGTCATAAATGATCTCATTCAGGGGCAGACGGTAGTGCAATTCCACGCGCTTGGTATCGAGATACTTCATATCCAAAAACTCACCGCGACGGTCCTGACACAGGTCCATCAGACCGCCCACGTAATCGGTGGGGGTGATGATCGAGGCACGCACGATCGGCTCTGCCGCCATTTCAATCTCGGTGGGATCGGGGTAGTTGGTGGGGTTATCGATGCGCACCATTTCGCCATCTCGCTTGGTGATTTCATAAATAACGCTGGGCGCGGTAGTAATCAGATCCAGATTGAATTCGCGCTCCAAGCGCTCTTCAATGATCTCCATATGCAAAAGTCCCAAAAAGCCGCAACGGTAGCCAAAGCCCAGCGCGATCGAGGTCTCGGGCTCGAACACCAGCGCCGCATCGTTGAGCTGCAGCTTTTCCAGCGCATCGCGCAGATCGCCGTAACGCGACCCGTCTGCGGGGTAAATGCCCGCATACACCATCGGCTGTACCGCTTTAAAGCCGGGCAGAGGCTCGGCGGTGGGATTGGCGGCAAGCGTGACGGTATCACCCACACGGGTGTCGCCCACGCTTTTGATCGAGGCAGTCAGATAACCGACCTCGCCCGCCGAGAGCGAATCGCACTTGGAAAGGCCAAAGGCGTTCATTACGCCAACATCGACCACGTCAAATTCACGGCCGTTGCTGAAAAGGCGAATGCGGTCGCCCGTACGAAGCGTGCCGTCGACGACACGCACGTAAACCACAACGCCGAGATAACTGTCGTAATAGGAGTCGAAAATCAGTGCCTTCAGGGGCGCGTTTTCATCCCCCGTGGGGGCAGGAATGTCGCGCACGATGGCTTCCAGCACGTCGGGGATATTCAGGCCCACCTTGGCAGAAACCGCGGGGCAATCCATAGCGGGAATGCCGATCACGTCCTCGATCTCGCGGCGCGTGCCATCGATATCCGCCGAGGGCAGATCGATCTTATTGATGACGGGCAGAATCTCAAGATCCTCGTCAACGGCAAGATAAGCGTTAGCAAGCGTTTGCGCCTCGATGCCCTGCGTGGCATCGACCACCAGCAGTGCGCCCTCGCACGCATTGAGCGAGCGCGACACCTCATAGTTAAAGTCAACGTGACCGGGGGTATCGATCAGATTCAGCACGTATTGCTCGCCATCGGGGGCGGTGTAATCCAGACGAACGGCGCGCGCCTTGATGGTAATGCCGCGCTCACGCTCCAGATCCATATTATCAAGCAGCTGCTCCTCCATATCGCGCTTTGCCACGGTCTGTGTCGCCTCCAGCAAGCGGTCGGCAAGCGTGGACTTTCCGTGGTCGATATGCGCGATGATCGAGAAATTGCGAATGTGGGATTGTTTTACCGATCCTTGCATAAGTACCTCTTATTTTACTAGATATCTATATTATACCGAAAAAGGCGCTTCAGCACAACACTTTTTTGAAAATTTCACCGCAAAGAAAAAGGAGAGAGCACGCTCTCTCCTTTTTTCTTATGGTAGTTTAGTTGCAGCAGCAGCAAAGAACGATCAGCGCAATGATGATGATCCAGCAGCAGTTGTTATCACCAAACAGGTTGCCAATGCAGTTGTTGTTCATAAAAGATCCTCCTTCAAAGCCTTGGGGAGTCAATTTCTCTCCCTCGCTATCATTGTATGAAGGATTTTGCGATTGGTGCAGAGTTTTGTCAGATCTCCAAGAGATCCTTGGCGCTCTTTGTGAAATTGTGGATGTTTCCGTCGGCGGTAACTGCGATCATATCCTCGATGCGGCAGCCGTACTTGCCCTCGATATAAATACCAGGCTCAACCGTGACAACATGCCCCGGCAGCAAGAGCTCACCCTGTTTGGAAGAGGGAGAAAGGCGAGGGCTTTCGTGAACATCGAGACCCACGCCGTGACCCAGCGAATGCCCGAAGCAGCCTTGATATCCTGCGTTTTCGATGATGTCGCGTGCTACACGGTCAAGTGCGTTCAAAGGCATCCCTGACTTTGCCGCACTAAGGGCGGCGGTCTGCGCCGAAAGCACGGTCTGATACAGGCGCTTCATCTCCTCATCGGCGCGCCCCACTACGACAGTTCTCGTCATATCCGAGCAATATCCGCCAAGCCGTGCGCCGAAATCCATCGTCAGAAACCCTTTTTCCAGCACACAGTCGCGGGGCACGCCGTGCGGCAAGGAAGAGGCGGAGCCCGAAACGGCAATGGTATGAAATGCCACGCCATCGGCGCCGTTCTTTCGCATAAAATGCTCCAGCTCCAGTGCCACATCGATCTCACGCAGCCCTGCGTGCAGATATGCGAGAATATGCGCAAACGCCGCATCGGTGATCTCCTGCGCGGCGGCAATGGCGGCAATCTCGTTCTCATCCTTGCAGGTACGCAGGTCGGAAAGTGCCGTGCCCGCGCCCGTTTGCATCTCGATGCCGTTCAATACATTGGTAAGGCGGCTGTGGGTGGCAAGGGTGATATCCTGTTCCTCGACCCACAGCGTTTTGGCGCCGTGGCGGGCAAGCAGATCGGCAACCTCAGACATCATACCGCCCGCAGGACGAAGAACAGTAAAATCACGGTCTGCACCGTTTTTTGCCGCCTCAAAATAACGGAAATCGGCAAGCAGGTAGGCGGCATCCTCAAGGATCAGCAGATAGCCGTCGTCATAAAAGAAGTGCGACAGATAGTATTGGTTCTGCTGCGAGCTGATCAGCGCCGCATCCGTGCCGCTTTCCAAAAGCTTTTGGCGAAACGCCGTAAGATGTGTCATGGTTTACTCCTCTCCAAAATCCAGCCAATCCGAAAGGATGGCGTTACTGACGCGCATGCCCCGCTCGGTAAAGGCAACGCCCCTGTCGGTTCTTTCCAAAAGCCCTCTTTCAAACAGCATCGGATCGATGTGATACTGCTGATGGAAGGACGTGCCGAAGCGGCGCGCAAAATCGGTAAAATCCACGCCGCAAGCAAGACGCATTCGCAGCATCACATATTCATCCATTGCCTCTTTGCCCTCGATACGGGTGACATTTTGTCGCAATGCTGCAAAGTTTTTCTCGCTCACGGCGGCAAGGTATGCGGCGGTGCTGCTTGGCGTATCGAAGCGCTCGCCCGCAAGGTAAGAGTGCGCACCGGGACCGAAGCCAAGATAGTCCGCACCCAGCCAATAGCGCAGATTGTGCCGTGAGGCAAAGCCAGCCTTGGCGAAGTTGCTGATCTCATAGTGCCGATACTCGCGCGAGGCAAGAAAGGGCACCATATACTCTGCCATATACGCCTCGGCATCCTCATCCGGCAAGGGCAATGTGTCGCGCATCCCCCAGAACGGGGTGTGTTTTTCCACGCGAAGCCCGTATACCGAGATATGCTCGGGCGCAAGCCTTGTGAGTGCATCCAGCGTTTTTGCGAAGCTGCTTTCGGTTTGTGCGGGGATACCGAACATGAGATCAACACTGATGTTCGGAAAACCCACGTCACGTGCGGCGGAAAAGGTGTCCAGAAATTCGGCATAACCGTGGGGTCTGCCCAGCAGCTGCAGCTCGTTTTCGTGTATGCTCTGCAGTCCGATGCTAAGACGGTTGATGCCCGCCGCACGCATTTGCGAAAGCTTCTCGCGATCCCCCGCCACGGGGTTACATTCTGCGGTGATCTCGGCATCCCCTTCAAGATTGAAATGTGCCTGAACGGTATCCAAAATGCGCGCAAAATCACTGCCCTCAAGCAGGTTTGGCGTGCCGCCGCCCAGATACACGGTATCCACGCGGTAATCACGAAGGCGCGCACCCTCAAAGCTAAGGTGGTTGATCAGTGCATCCACATAAGCGCGGCGGCGCTCCTTGTCGGCGGGTGCCGAGTAAAAATCGCAGTAGCGGCATTTTTGCACGCAAAAGGGGATGTGCAGATACAGCCCCAGCTTTTTCGTTTCGCTCATAGCAATCCCCTTTCTTTTTTATCATTATAGCAAAACGGGTGCGAAAATACAAGTGAAAAGGAGAGGCACGCCTCTCCTTTTTTGTTTTTAGTTGTAGATCGGGAATTGGCGGCAAAGTGCAACGACCTCTTCGGTCACGCGCTCGCGCGAGCCCTCGAAATCGCGAACAACGCTTTCGATAAAGCCTGCGATCTTTTCCATTTCGGCAACGCCGAAGCCACGCGAGGTAACGGCGGGAGTGCCGATACGCACGCCGCTGGTAATGAAGGGGCTTTGCGGATCGTTGGGAACGGCATTCTTGTTAGCGGTGATATGCACCTCGTCAAGGCGCTTCTCCAGCTCCTTGCCCGTCAGCTCGGTATTGCGCAGGTCAAGCAGCATCAGGTGGTTATCCGTACCGCCCGAAACCAAGCGGAAGCCGCGGTCGGTAAGACCCTTGGCAAGCGCCGCCGCATTGGTAACGATATTCTGCTGATAGGTCTTGAAGTCGTCGGTCAGTGCTTCGCCCAGCGCCACCGCTTTCGCGGCGATGATGTGCATCAAGGGACCGCCCTGCGTGCCCGGGAACACTGCCTTGTCGATTGCCTTTGCCAGCTCTTCGCGGCAAAGGATCAGGCCGCCGCGCGGACCGCGCAACGTCTTGTGCGTGGTGGTGGTCACCACGTCAGCGTAAGGAACGGGCGAGGGGTGCACGCCTGCGGCGACAAGACCTGCAATGTGTGCCATATCGACCATAAAGTAGGCGCCGACCTCGTCAGCGATCTCGCGGAACTTGGCGAAATCGATCACACGGGGGTAAGCGCTGGCACCCGCAAGGATCATTTTGGGACGGCACTCAAGTGCGATCTTGCGGACCGCATCGTAATCGATGGTCTCGGTATCATCCGAAACACCGTAAGGGACGATATTGAAATATTTGCCCGAAATGTTAACGGGCGAGCCGTGCGACAGGTGACCGCCGTGGGCAAGATTCATCGACAGCACGGTGTCACCGGGCTGCAGAAGCGCAAAGAAAACGGCAAGGTTTGCGTTGGCGCCGCTGTGAGGCTGTACGTTTGCGTGCTCGGCACCGAACAGCTGCTTGGCGCGGTTGCGGGCAATCTCCTCGACCTCGTCAACGTACACGCATCCACCGTAGTAGCGCTTGCCGGGATACCCCTCGGCATACTTGTTGGTCAGCACCGTGCCTGCGGCAAGCAGCACCGCCTTGGAAACGATATTTTCCGAGGCGATCAGCTCAATATTGTTCTGCTGGCGCGAGAATTCGCGGCCGCACGCGGCGGCTACGTCGGCATCAAAGGTTGCAAGCTCATCAAAAAACATTTTTTCTTCCTCCTTGGGGGTAAATCTTAAAACAGGAAATTGGCAAGTACACTGACAGATCCCAGTACAAGTCCGATGGCACCGCCCAGCCAGATGATGGCGTTCAGCTCTTTTTTCATCACCGAAAGGAAAAGCTTTTCGATTGCCTCGGGGGGCATGGCATTGATCTTTTCTTCAACGATCTCGGCAATGTGGAACTGCGATGCGATCGATCCCGCATACTTATCAACAAGTCGGCGGTAAAGCCCCACAACAACACGCTCGAAGGCTTCGGTATCCTTGACCCATTCGGCAACGGGCTTGGTCTCAACGCCTTCCAGCTCTGCCGACAGTGCCTCCTTCAGTTTTGCCTTTCCATCCCCTTCCAAAAATGCGGTAACCTTATCGCCGATGGGGGCGGCAAGCTGAGCGACCATAGCGTCGCTGACGAACATGGCAAGCAGGGGATTTTTGGCGGTAAACGCCGAAACGGTAGCGGATGCCTCGTTGGCGATGACCTCGCCCACGTTCATAGCAAGGATGCCCTGCAGAATACGGTCGGTCAGATAATCCAGCACGACATCGCGCTTGGCATCGTAATTCTCGCCAAACAGCGATTCCCCCGACGAACGGATCGACGGGAAGGCAAGAATACCCTTGGCAATGGTGTGCGAAATCTCGTCGGAAAGCAGCGCTTTCTTCAAATCCTCGGTACGTACCAGCGATTCGCTGATCATTCTTCCCATCGCTCGTGCCAACGCGCCCTGACGGCGAGGCATAATACCCGGGGTAAAGGGGATTTTGAATTTGCCGATGTATTTGACGCGATAAGGGCGGAAGAGCATTTTGACCGCAATATAGTTGGTAAAAATACCGATCACGGCGCTCATCACAAGCACAACGACGATACGCAAAATCTCGATAGGCTCCATAAGGCATCTCCTTTTCAAAAAACAGTAAAAATATTATACCAAAAAGCAAGCAGAAAATCAAGGGATACGCCAAAAAAACCACAGATTTGTCACACACTTCGCCTTGCGCGCAGGCGGGAAATATGCTATACTGAAGGGGAAGTATCTTTTTTGAAGGGAGGATATCCCATGCTACGGTTTTTACATGCGGGCGACCTGCACCTCGGCAGTGCCGCGGCGGCGTTTTCGCCGCGGGCGGCGGCACGCCGCCGAGAGCGACAGCTGGCGGCACTGGAGCGCTTGCTGAAGGATGCTGTTGCGGCAGGCGCACAGCTGTTTTTGTTTGCGGGCGACGTGTTTGATACCCCCGCACCCGATGCCGATCTCACGGCGCGCTTTTTCTCGATCCTGGGCGCGGCACCCGTCCCCTCGCTGGTTGTGCCCGGCAATCACGATTTTTACCGCGCGGGCGGTCCGTGGACAAGCACCGCGATCCCCGAAAACGTTTATGTTTTCGATACCCCTACGCTTTCCTGTATTGATTTCCCCACCCTGAACACATCGGTCTGGGGCTACGCCTTTACGGGTGAAAGCAGCCCCTCGCCCACGCTTGGCGGCAGTGCCGACCGCATCGAGGGGCGCATCTCGCTCTTGCTGGCGCACGCAGATCTGACCTCGCCCATCTCCCCTTACGCGCCGATCACGGCGGGACAGCTCGAAGCGTCGGGCTTTGCCTATGCCGCGCTCGGTCACATCCACAACCCGGGTGAGCCCCGTCGTTATGGCGGCACGGTTGCCGCATACAGCGGATTTTTTGCAGGTCGCGGCTTTGACGAGACCGGCAAGGGCGGCGCACTTCTGGTTGAGATTGAGGGCTCGCACACCGCGATCACGCCCCTTGAAAGCACTGCTGACCGCTTTGAGCGGCGCACCCTTGACCTGACGGGTGCCACCGGCGGTGAGGAGGTTCGCACCCGTGTGGCGGCATACCTTGCCGACTGTGAGCTTTCCGATGACACCGCGCTGCGCCTTTCGCTAACGGGCAACGTGGGACTTTCCTGCTCGCCCGACACGGTAGTGCTTTCCGCCCTTGGTGAGCGCTTTGCGCTGTTCGAGGTCATCGACGAAACGCTACCGATCTTTGATGCCGCTTATCTGGAAAAGGACCCCACAATGCGGGGCGCCTTTTACCGCGCGATGCTGCCCCGCCTTGGTTCGGCAGATGCCGAAACACGCGCCACCGCCGCCGAGGCGTTGCGCCTTGGCTTTGCCGCGCTTTCGGGCAAGGAGGTGTGAGATGCGCTTTATCAAAATGGAAATTGAAGAATTCGGCAAGCTGACCGATTTTTCGCTGACACTTGGCGAGGGTCTGAACCTTGTCGAGGGCAAAAACGAATCGGGCAAAAGCACACTGCTTGCCTTTCTGCGTTTTGCGCTTTACAGCTTTCCGCGCCGCAACAGCGAGGGCGGAGACGAGCGCGATAAGCGCCTTTCATGGCGCAACCGCCGCGCGGCGGGGTCACTGACCCTTTCTCACGGCGGCGAGGAATACCGCATTACCCGCACCTTTACCGTGCGCGGCACCGCCGCGCGCGAGGTTCCGAGCGAATCGCTTTCGGTGGTGCGCATATCGGACGGACAAAAGATATCGCTTGACGGAAAAACGCCCGGCGAATACTTCCTTGGACTGCCCGCCGAGCTATACGACAGCAGTCTTTGCCTGTCGCAATCGGATGCGGCGCGCGTGGCATCGCCCGCCGTGCGCGAAGCCGTAGGCGACCTCTTATTTTCGGGCGAATCAACGCTTTGCGCCGAGGGCGCCGAAGCGAAGCTACAGGCGGCGCGCCGCGATCTGCAGCATCAAAGGGGCAGAGGCGGTCGCATTGCCGCGCTTGAGGACGAGCAGGCACGCCTGGATCTGGAGCTATCCAAGGCACGCGACGACGCCGCACGACTTGCCGCAATGCGTGCCGAAAGTCACCGTTGCCGCGCCGCATTACAGCAGCAACGCGACGGGCTTTACACCGTCTCGGCGGCGCTGGAGCGCGCAGGAATTGAGCAGACGTTATCGCTTTTTGAGGCACGCGACCGCGCCGCCGCAGAGGAGCGCACCTGCCGCGCCGCGCTGGATACCGCCGAGCAGCAGCTGGCGGCACTGCCCGATCGCAACGCTGCCTCGCGCGTGGCGCTGGCGCTTCGTGATGCGGAAAACGCACGCGAAAACGTGGCGCGCGTGGCGCCCGAGGTTGCCCGTCTTGAGACCGTACAATACAACGAAAAGCTGTTGCACACCGCCGCACGCGTGCGCGAGCAGGGGGGTGCGCCGTTACTGCTTGCCAAGCACGCAAAGCTTTCGGGTGGTGCAAAAAGGCTTGGTATCGCAGCGCTGATCTTGCTGTTGCTGGGTGCGCTTTGCGCACTGCCCGCGCTACTCTTTCCGGAGCTGTTGCTTTACGCCGCAGCGGGCGGCGGCGCGTTGCTGTTGGCGGCATGCTTCACCCTTCTCCTATCACTTGGCAAGCGCCGCCGTGCCAAGCGCCTTGTCGCAGAGCTTGGCGCCGTTGACACGGTGATGCTTCGCACCTATCTGGAGCAATGCGAGCGCGAGCGCGCATCATACGAGGCGCACCTCGAACACCTTGCAAGGTTGCAGGGTGAGCTGGCAAGCGCCCGTCAGGTGGAAGCGGGAGCGACCGAGCGCCTGCGCACCGAGTTTTCGGTATTTGGCACTGACCCCCGCGCCGTGACCCCTGAGATCGCACACGATCTTTTGACGGCGCTGAACGAGCGCCGCACCGCCGCCGAGCAGGCGCGCGAGCGCGCATTGCTTGCCTTTGAAAAGGCAAAAGGAGCAAGAGAAACCCTTGCCGAGCGACTTGCCGCGCAGGACGAGGCGGCGCTCCGCGCGCGCCGTGATGCACTGCCCGCAACGGGTGAAAATGCAGAAGCACTGCAATCCAGGCAAGCGCTGTTACAGCACGCCGTGCGCGAGGCAGAGGCGAAGGTTGCCGAAGCCGAGCGCGCCGAATCGGCGTTGGCGGCAACCGCGCACGATCCCGAAGCCCTTGCGCGCGAGCGCGGTGCAATCGTCGCCGAGCTGGATGCGGCACGCCGCCGCCTTGCGGCGATCGGTATGGCTCTTTCGGCACTCGGAGAGGCGACCGAGGACCTTCGCCGCGGCATCACGCCGCGCCTGCGTGAGGATGCCTCGCGCATTTTCCGCGAGCTGACCGAGGGCGCTTACGAGGGGCTGGTGCTTGGCAACGATTTTTCGATCTCGCTTATGGCCGGCGGTGAGCCGATGCCGCTTTCGCGCTTTAGCGCAGGCTGTCGGGATGCCGCGCATCTCTCGCTTCGCCTTGCCCTGCTTTCGACCCTGACCGACGAGCGCCTGCCGCTGTTGCTTGACGAGGCGTTCTCCCGCCTTGACGACGACCGTGCGGCGGCACTGCTTAGCATTCTGCAGGGCTATGCCCGTGCGGGCGGGCAGGTGCTGCTGTTCACCTGCCACAGCCGCGAGCGCGTGATGCTGGCAGATGATCCCGCCACAAACGCAGTAGAACTGCTATAAAAGCAGGTATGTGCTAGCAAAAACAAAAACGCTCCCACGTGGGAGCGTTTTTTGTTCACTTGCGGTCAAACTTACAGTGCGCTGACTACATCATCCATATTGTAAAATCCTGCGGGCTTGCCCGAAAGGAAGTGCGCGGCGCGAATGGCGCCCGTGGCAAACACCTCGCGCGACGAGGCACTGTGCGAAAGGGTGATCACCTCATCCTTGCCGCAGAACATCACCTCATGCTCGCCCACGATCGTGCCGCCGCGCACGGCGTGCAGACCGATCTCGCCGCGGGCGCGCTGACGGCGCTCGGCATGGCGATCGTAAACGTAGGGGTGTGCTTCCCTCTCGCCCTCGGTAATGGCATCGGCGATCATCAGCGCCGTGCCGCTGGGGGCATCCAGCTTGCGGTTGTGATGCTTTTCGATAATTTCAATATCAAAATCGTCACCAAGCGTTGCTGCCGCGCGGCGGCAAAGCGAGATAAGCAAATTGATGCCAAGCGACATATTGCGCGAAAAGAATACGGCGACCTTCTCGGATGCCGCCTTCATTGCGGCAAGCTCCTCTTCGGTGTGGCCCGTGGTGCAAACCACAAGGGGTGTGCCCGTTTTGGTGGCATAGGCAAGCAGTGCGCCAAGGGCGCTGTGATGCGAGAAATCAACGATCACGTCAGCCTTGCCCACAAATTCATCGGGTGAGGTGAACACGGGATAGGGACTGGTGGCAGCAGGGTTAATATCAACGCCCGCAACAATGCGGTCGCCCGCCGCCTCAGCCGCGGCGGCAACTGCCGCACCCATACGGCCGCCACAGCCGCAAAGCAAAATATTCAACATTTCAACGTCCCCCGTGGCTTACAGCAAGCCGTAATCGCGCATGGCGTTCTTCAGCTTTTCCAGGTTGTGAGGCTCCATCTGCGACAGGGGCAGGCGGATCTCCTCACCGCAAAATCCGAGCAGTGCGGATGCGGTTTTGACGGGGATGGGATTGACCTCGCAGAACAGAGCATTCATCAGGCGCAGATACTTCAGCTGCAGCTCGGCACCCTTCTGAAAGTCGCCCGCAAGGCAGGCGGCGCAGAGGTCGTGTGCCACGGTGGGCATAATGCCCGAGAATACCGAGATCACACCCTTGCCACCCAGCGACATAATGGGGACGATCTGGTCATCGTTACCCGAGTAAATATCCAGCGCATCACCGCACTCTGCGACAAGCTCGGCAATGGCGGAAAGGTTGCCCGATGCCTCTTTCACGGCGACGATGCGCTCGTGTTTCGACAGCTCGCGGTAAACGGGCAGGGTGATGTTCACGCCCGTGCGCGAGGGCACGTTATACAGAATGATGGGCTTATCGGTGGCTTCCGCCGTGGCAAGGAAGCTCTCGATCAGGCCCTTCGGGGTCGCCTTATTATAATAGGGGGTCACCAGCAACAAACCGTCACAGCCCACCTCGCAGGCATAGCGTGACAGCTCGATGCCGTAGGCGGTATCGTTACTGCCCGTGCCCGCAATAACGGGAACGCGACCTGCCACCTTTTCGACCGAGTAACGCAGAAGGTCGCAATGCTCCTCGTGCGAAAGGGTTGCCGCCTCGCCCGTGGTGCCCGCGATCACAAGGGCATCAATGCCGCCCGCAATCTGCGTATCGATCAGGGTGTCAAGGCTGGCGTAATCGATCTTCCCATCCTTGAAGGGGGTGATCAGCGCGGTTGCCGCGCCGCAAAAGATGCTTTTCTTCAGCTTGCTCATGGTGATGTAATCCTCACTTTCTTCTGCGAAAAAACAAAGGAAAATAAAAAAACTGGTTGAAAACCAGCTGCTGTTGTACTATAATAAAGACAGTGTTGCACCGTCCCAACATACAGATAGTTCTCCGTCATTCCTGACGACAGTTCCACAGCTATGAACCGTGTGAACCAGCAGGGCACCAGCCGCTGATGCCAAACTTCGGCACGCTGCGCTCCCACACAGGGTCGCTGGCGACGGCCGCCTATCCTGTGCGAGGTCACAATGTGCGCCTCTATCATCATATTATGTTTTTTCGACTGTTTCGTCCCCTTTATCTTAACACACCGAAAACCGCTTGTCAACGGGTTTGGCAAGAATTGTGATATTTTTCGTGAAAGGATACCCTATGACAAAGCCGATCCGCAACCAACAGATCAAAACCGACCTGACGACCTCTGATTTTTATTACGACCTGCCGCAGGAGCGCATTGCACAGCACCCCGTCGAGCCGCGCGATTCCTCGCGTCTGATGGTGGTTGACCGCAAGACGGGTGCGCTGTCTCACGGCGTATTTTCCGATATCATCAACTACCTTCGCGAGGGTGACGTGCTTGTCATCAACGATTCGAAGGTCATCCCCGCGCGCCTTTACGGCACGGTTGAGGGACGTCCCGATGCCGCTATTGAGCTGCTGTTGCTACGCCAGCGCGAGCTGGATACCTGGGAGGTGCTGGTGAAGCCCGGCAAGCGTGCCCGCATCGGCGCGCGCCTCACGTTCGGCGAAGGACTGCTTGGCGCCGAGGTGGTGGATATCGTGGAGGAGGGCAACCGTCTGGTGCACTTCACCTATGACAAGACCGCGCACGCCAACATTTATGATATTCTGCACAAGATCGGTCTGATGCCCCTGCCGCCTTACATCACCGAACGCCTTGAAAACAAGGACCGCTATCAAACGGTGTATGCACGCGAAGAAGGCTCTGCCGCCGCACCCACAGCGGGCTTGCATTTCACGCCCGAGCTGCTGGAGCGCATCCGCGCAAAGGGTGTCGCCATTGCGCCCGTAATGCTGCACGTGGGTCTTGGCACCTTCCGCCCCGTCAAGGTGGAGCGCCTTGACCAGCACGTCATGCATACCGAATACATTTCGGTCAGTCCCGAGAGCGCGGATCTCATTAACGCCCGCCGCGCGGCGGGCGGACGCATCGTTGCGGTGGGCACAACATCCTGCCGCACGCTCGAAAGCGTGACCGACGAGGCGGGCGTTGTACATCCCGTTTCGGGGGATACGGGCATTTTTATCTATCCCGGCTACAAGTTCCGCGCGGTGGATGCCCTCATTACCAACTTTCACCTGCCCGAAAGCACACTGCTGATGCTGGTATCGGCATTTTCCTCGCGTGAAATCATGATGAACGCATACGAAACGGCAGTCAAAGAAAAATACAGATTTTTCTCCTTCGGCGACGCGATGTTTATTGAATAAATGAAAAATAAATGATGAATCATTTTGGTTGAGCTCCGCCAAGCGGATCTCTTTCCTGCCTTTTCATGATTCACCATCCCCACATCCCCCGAAACGGGGCAAATAAATCCAAAAAGAAGGGAGCTCCCCATGATCGATATTGAGGCATTGATGCATATTGCAACCGTGGCGTTGCTGGTGCTTGTGGGCGTGATCGCGGTATATCTTGCCATGCGTCTTGCAGGCAAGGTAATCAAAAGCGTGATCGTCATCTTAACGGTGATCGCCATTCTTGTCGCTGTCTATTTTATGTTCATCCGATCGGTGCCCCCCGCACCCCTTACACTTTCCCTGCCCTTTTCTTGGCAGGCTGTATGACGTGATCTCGGGTGAAAAGCACCCGAGATTTTTTGATTGATTTTGAAAAAGAGGTGAAGACGTTGCACGAAAAGCCGAAAATTATAGCCGTTGTGGGTCCGACCGCAGGCGGCAAAAGTGCGTTGGCGCTGACCCTTGCTGAGCGCCTTGACGGTGAGATTGTTTCCTGCGATTCGATGCAGATCTATCGCGGTATGGACATCGGTACGGCAAAGCCTACCCCCGCCGAGCGCGCCGCTATCCCCCATCACCTGATCGATATTGCCGAGCCCGAGGAGCCCTTTTCTGCTGTGGATTACGTCGCTGCGGCGGGCGAGGCGGTGACTGATATTCTGTCGCGCGGCAAGCTGCCCATCCTTTGCGGCGGAACCGGGCTTTATCTGGATGCCTTTTTGCGGGGCGAGAGCGTTGAGACCCCCGGCGCTGACCCTGCCTTACGCGAGGAGCTTTTGGCATTAGCCACCGAACGGGGTGCGGAATTCCTGCACGCGCAGCTGCGCGAGGTTGATCCCGAAAGCGCCGATGCCATCCATCCGAACAACCTGCGCCGTGTGATCCGCGCGCTGGAGCTATACCGCACCACGGGGGTAACCAAAACCGAATGGGATCGGCGCTCGCGCGAGGCTCCGTCGCGTTTTCGCGCTACCGTTCTGGGACTTTCTTATACAAACCGCAATATTCTTTACGACCGCATCGAGCGCCGCGTGGATCAAATGCTTACCGATGGCTTGCTGGAGGAGACCCGCGCTCTTGCCGCGCGCGGTGTGTTCCACCATTCCCCCACTGCGGCGGCAGCGATCGGCTATAAAGAATTGCTGCCCTATCTGGCAGGCGAATGTACGCTGGAAGATGCGATCGCCGAGCTGAAAACCGCCACAAGGCGCTATGCCAAGCGCCAGATGACCTGGTTTTTGGCAAAGCCCTACATTCAATGGATTGCGGCAGACGGCGGCGAATTGCCGCGAAAATATGAAGAAATTGTAAATATGGCGCTTGAATTATGCGGAGGCGCTGATAATATGTTATAATATAAAAACTATATTTTGCGCCCGCGCGCAGGAAGGGGGAAACGTATGAGAAAAGTGTCGGTTCGGCAAAAACGCCGCAACGCGCTGGACCTGCTGTTTGCCTTTCTGCTGTTGGCACTGTTGGTTGCCATTCTGCTTGCCGAGATCACGCGCAGTGCCTCGGCGGTATCGCGCGAGCGCGCGATGATGACCTCGTTCACCGTGACCGAGGCATACGAAGGCTACCTTTTCCGCGATGAAGAGGTGCTGCTGACCACCAACAACGGCCCCATTGAATATCACGCCTTCGAGGGCGATGCCGTTTCGGCGGGCGACACCGTTGCCAATGTGTATACCGACGGCACGGGCAGAGACAAGCGCGAGCAGGCAGCCGCCATTTATGCCGAGATCGCGGCACTGGAAAAGGCACTTGCCACGGGCGACACCGCGTGGCAGACCGCATATCTTTCCTCGTGGAGCGAGGTGATGGGCGCACTTTCCGCAGGGAATTGGCGGGGTGGCGCAGAGAGCGCTTCTTCCCTTGCCGATGCTCTGATTCACCGAGACACCGCACTAACAGACGACACGGGTCGCGCCGCAATCGAGGCGCGCATTGCCGAGCTGACTGCCGCCGCCGAGGATCTGGTACGCTATGAGCAGATGCTGCCCGTCCGCGCCGCGACCAGCGGTGTGTTTACCACCACCGTTGACGGTCTGGAATCGATCTTCGGCAAGGGCACGATCGCAGATCTGACTCCCGAGGGACTGCAACAAAAGCTGACCACCGCTCCCGCAGGCGGCGATGCCATTGGCAAGCTGATCGACACGGGCGAGTGTTACATTGCCATTCCCCTTTCTGGCAGTGCGGCTGATACCTATACCGTGGGCAACACCTATCGTATCCGCTTTACCCGTTGCGGTGCGGCAATCGATATGGAGCTTTCCCGCATTTCCTATTCCACTGATGGGGCAGCAGCCCTTCTGATTCTTTACACCGATGCGGCTCCTGCCGCGCTGGATCCCTCTCGCCGACAGACCGTCGAAATCGAACGCGAAACCGTGACGGGGCTTGCACTGCCCGCGGCGGCAGTGCAGACCGACGGCACGCGCGAGGTGGTGTATATCGAGGTGGATGGCAAGGCGGTGGCGCGTGCCATCAAGGTGCTTTACCGTGATGCGGGCGTACTGATCCTTGCGCCCGATGCAGGCGAGGGCTATCTTGCCGAGGGTGACGAGGCGCTGGTAACCGAGCGCAGTCTATACGAAGGAAGAGTGATCCGATGATGGATGAGATCATTTCCCGCAATCTTGCCGCCGTGCGCGGCGAGATCGGAGATGCCGAGCGCGCCGTGGGGCGCGAGGGCAAGACCACAATGCTTGTGGCAACCAAATACGCCGACAACGAAACCCTTGCGGCGCTTTTGCGCGCGGGTGTGCGCGATGTGGGCGAAAACCGTGTACAGCAGCTGCTGGAGCATTACGAGCAATTTGAGCGTGCAGGCGTGCGCGTGCATTTCATTGGCTCGTTGCAGACAAACAAAGTCAAATACATTGCCGACAAGGTGGTAATGATCCATTCAATCGATTCGCTTCACCTTGCCGCCGAGGTGGAAAAGCAAGCGGCAAAGCACGATCGCGTGATCGACGTGCTGGTTGAGATCAACGCCGCGCGCGAGGAATCCAAAACAGGTGTCGCGCCCGAGGAAGCAGAGGCGCTGTGCCGTGCGATCCTCGAAATGCCCCATCTGAAGCTTTGCGGCTTTATGACGATGGGCAGTGTAATGGAAAGCGACGAAGCCTACCGTGCATATTTCGCGGGCGTGCGCACAATGGGCGATGCCCTGTGGCGCTCCCTTTCGCTTGCGGGCGAGCCTGTTTACTCGATGGGCATGTCGCAAAGCTTTGTTCCCGCGATATGGGCGGGGGCAGATATCGTTCGCATCGGCAGAAGACTGTTCGCCGAATAACCGTTCAACAAATTTACTTAAATTTTGAAAAATAGGAACCGAAGGAAAGGAAGGTACCAATATGAAAAACCCCTTTAACAAGCGTGCAAGAGGCGAGTATGGCTCTTACGACGACAGCTACGACAACGATTTTTACCGCGGCGACGAGCAGGATGACGACGGCGTGATCGACGATTACGCATCCGACGATCAGCCCGCCATCCCCGCAAAGAAGCCCGCCGCCAAGGATGGCGGTGCCAATCAGGTGAAGGTGGTAAAGCCCCGCGATTACCAGGATGGCCCCATCATTGCCGACTATCTGGTTGACGGCTATACCGTTGTCATGAACATTGAGGCGCTTGAGCGTCCCGCAACGCTCCGCCTGATCGATTTCCTGCTGGGCGCGGTACATGTGCTGGGCGGCGAGCTGCGCCGTGTTACCAAAACCACGCTGGTGCTCTCTCCCCGTTCGGGCGAGGTCGTTGGCGACGACGAGCTGTCTGACGACGAGTACGACGAATAAATCCCGCGCATTTTGCGCTCTGATCCGGAGGTTTGCATGAATCTGTTTATGGCGCTGTTTACAGGAACCGTGCGCGCACTTCTTTTCTTCGTAGAGATCTGCTTTTTGATTCGTGCAGTGCTTTCCTGGTTCCCCATTCGCGAGGATCATCCGATCCTGTTGTTTGTGGCAATGATCACCGAGCCGATCGTCGCGCCCGTCCGCGCGCTGCTTGATCGGCTGGGGTGGTTCCGCAATCTGCCCATCGATATGTCGTTTTTCGTTGCCTATCTTCTGCTGATCCTTGTCGAGTCCTTACTTGGCATCTTTTTGTGGTGAGCATGAGAGAGGAAAACGATGCCCTCTTCGCGCGTGCAGACGAGTTGTGCGCACGCGCGGCAAAGGGCGAGATCACACATACGCAGTTTCTGACTCCGCGCGAAGCCAAGCTACTTGGCGCGCGCTTTGCATCCCACCGCGAAGCAACGCTCTTGGCGGGCGGCTATCCCACTGCCGAGCGTCGGCGCCTGTACTTCCTTCCCCCGTATCTGGAAGGGCTTGAGGAGCCACTGCGCACCGAGTGCCTGTCGGACACTCTTGCCGAAACGCTTTGTGCCGTCAGAATATCGGGCAGCGGCTACCGCGAGCTGTCGCACCGCGATTTTCTTGGCGCTGTGCTGAACCTCGGCATCGAGCGCGATCGCATCGGCGACATCTGTGTCACCGACCCCCACACGGCAATTCTCTTTTGCGATCGACTGATGGCGGATTTCCTGACGGAATCGCTCTCGCGCGTGGCAAACGATGCCGTGCGCGTGGCGCATATTCTGCCGCCTGCCGATTTTGACGGCGGCAAGCGCTATGAGGCAGTCAGCGATACCGTGGCATCCCCCCGCGCCGATGCGGTGGTGGCGGCGTTGCTGAATCTCTCGCGCGAGCGCGCGCAAGCCCTCTTTCGTGAGGGGCGTGTTGAGATCGATTACGAAACCGAGGAGCGCGTTGACAAAGCCCTTGCCGAGGGCGCGATCATCAGTATTCGCGGATACGGCAAATTCACCCTTCGTTCGCTTTCGGACAAGACCCGCAAGGGGCGCTATCGCCTGCTTGCCGACCGTCACGTCTGATCGATATATTGTCTAGATTTTTATTTTTATAGGAGCTTTAGAAAAACCATGGCGAAAGATTACAGTGCATCTCTCAATCTACCGAACACCTCGTTTGCGATGCGTGCCGAGCTGCCAAAGCGCGAGCCCTTGATGCTTGACTATTGGCAAAGCATCGGTCTTTACGACCGTATGCAGGAGCGCGGCGCAGGCAAGCCCACCTTTGTTCTGCACGACGGCCCTCCCTTCTCGAACGGCAACATTCATATGGGCACGGCGCTGAACAAGATCCTGAAGGATTTTATCAACAAGTCGCGCACGATGATGGGCTATCGCGTACCCTTTATCCCCGGCTGGGATAACCACGGCATGCCGATCGAGAGCGCCATTATCAAGAAGAACAAGATCGACCGCAAGAAGCTGTCGACCCCCGAATTCCGCAACGCCTGCAGTGCCTTTGCAAAGGACTTTGTAAATATTCAGATGGGGCAGTTCAAGCGTCTTGGCGTAACCGCGGATTGGGAGCATCCTTATCTGACGATGTCCCCCGACTTTGAGGCGCGTGAGGTACGCGTGTTTGGCGAAATGTACCGCAAGGGCTACATCTACAAGGGTCTGAAGCCCGTGTATTGGTGCCCGAAGGACGAGACGGCACTTGCCGAGGCTGAGATCGAATACCAGACCGACGAATGCACCTCGATCTACGTCAAGTTCCGCATGAAGAACGATCAGGGCAAGCTGGCATCGGTTTGCGATCTTGACAAGACCTATGTCATCATCTGGACCACCACCACCTGGACCCTGCCCGGCAACCTTGCCATTGCCCTTAATCCCGTTGAGGATTACGTTGTGGTAAAGGCAGGCGACGAATACTACATCGTAGCAAGCGCGCTTGCCGAAAAGACCATGCAGGCAGGCGGCGTTACCGACTATACCGTAGTTGCCACCATGAAGGGCAGCGAGTTTGAGTATATGACCGCCGCACATCCCTTCCTTGACCGCGAATCGGTGCTGGTAAACGCCGATTACGTTACCATGGAAAGCGGTACGGGCTGCGTGCATACCGCGCCCGGCTTCGGTGCCGACGACTATCAGACCTGCCGCCGTTATAACATTGAAATTATCGTTCCCGTTGACGACCGCGGCTATCAGACCAAGGATGCGGGCAAGTTTGCGGGTATGTATTACGCCGAATCCAACGAAGCAATCCTTGCCGATATGAAGGAAAGCGGTGCGCTGTTCGCCTCTGAGCAGATCTCGCACGAGTATCCGCACTGCTGGCGCTGCAAGCATCCCATTATCTTCCGTGCCACCCCCCAGTGGTTCTGCTCGGTCGATGCCTTCAAGGAAGAGGCCGCCAAGGCGTGCGAGAGCGTACAGTGGCTGCCCGAGTGGGGCGGCGAGCGCATCAAATCGATGGTGCGCGAGCGTGCTGACTGGTGCATTTCCCGTCAGCGCCTTTGGGGTCTGCCCATCCCCGTATTTTATTGCGAGGACTGCGGCAAGCCGATCTGTAACGAGGAAACCATCAACGCTGTTTCGGTGCTGTTTGGCAAAGAGGGCTCGAACGCCTGGTATCTGACCGATACCGCCGATATTCTGCCCGCAGGCTTTGCTTGCCCGCATTGCGGCGGCAAGCGCTTTACCAAGGAGACCAACACGCTTGACTGCTGGTTTGACTCGGGCTCCAGCCACTTCTCGGTGCTGGAATCGCGCGAGGGACATCACTTCCCCGCTGACGTGTACCTGGAAGGTGCCGACCAGTACCGCGGCTGGTTCCAATCCTCGCTGCTGACGGCTGTCGGCGCGAAGGGAGAGGGCGCGCCCTTCAAGACCGTTCTCACCCACGGCTGGGTGGTTGACGGCGAGGGCAAGGCAATGCACAAGTCGCTCGGCAACTCCGTCGCCCCCGAGGAAATGATCGTGAAGTACGGCGCAGACCTTGTCCGTCTGTGGGTCGCCTCCAGCGACTATCACGTGGACGTGCGCGCGTCGGATGCCATCTTCAAGCAGCTGTCGGATGCCTACCGCAAGATCCGTAACACCGCACGCTTCCTGCTTGCCGACCTTTACGATTTCGATCCCGACAAGGATGCACTGCCGATCGACGAGCTGACCGAGATCGACCGCTATATCATCTCCCGTATGAACGAGGTGGTTGCCAACGCACGCCGCGCATACGATAACTACGAATTCCACATCATCTATCACGATATCAACAACTTCTGCACCATTGATCTGTCGAAGCTGTATATCGATATCACCAAGGACCGCGTGTATGCAGAGGGCGCCGACTCGCGCGAGCGCCGCTCGGCACAGACCGCGATGTATCATATCATCAGCACCATGACCCGCCTGATCGCACCCCTGATGGCGTTCACCGCCGAGGAGATCTGGCAGGCAATGCCCCGCCGTGCGGGCGACGTGAAGGAGAGCGTATTCCTGAATGATATGCCTGCCTTCGACGAAAGCCTTACCGTGCCCGAGATCAGCGCACGCTGGACCAAGCTCCTCGAGCTGCGCGAGCCTGTGATGAAGGCACTGGAGCTTGCCCGTGCCGAAAAGCGCATCGGTAAGTCGCTGGATGCCAAGGTCACGGTTTATGCGCCGAACGCCGCCGAGTACGATTTCCTCAAGTCGTTTGAGAGCGAGCTCCCCACCGTATTTATCGTATCGCAGGTAGAGCTTGTGAATGCTGCCGCACCCGCAGGCACCGCGATCGAAGAGGGCGCACCCATCGGTGTGGTGGTTGCCGCCGCCGAAGGCGAGAAGTGCGACCGTTGCTGGAACTTTACGCTTGCCGCACATCACGATGACGAGGGCGGTTGCCTTTGCCCCCGTTGCAAGCGCGTGCTGGGACTGTAATCAAAAACAGCCGCAACGCCACATGGCGTTGCGGCGAGCGCGCGAAATTCTTTTGAAAGGAGACCCTTATGTGGTGGATTCTTCCCGTATGCGTGGTAGCGGGCACCGTTCTGCTTGACCAAGTGACGAAGGCGCTGGTGCTGAATCTGATGTACGAGGGGCAAATCGTGCTGATCCCCCACGTGCTGAACTTCACCTATGTGGAAAACCGCGGTATGGCATTCGGGCTTCTTTCCGAGCACCGCTGGGTCTTTCTGGTGCTGTCGACCGTCGGCATTGCGCTGATGGCGCTTTACCTGTGGTATTATGCTAAAACCACCCTTTCGCGCGTGGGACTCTCGCTTGTGATCGCGGGCGGCATCGGCAATATGATCGACCGTTTGGCGCTTGGCTTTGTGGTCGATTTCATCGATTTTTGCGCCTTCGATTTCTGGGTGTGGGTCTTTAACGTGGCGGATGCCGCCGTTTGCGTGGGAGCCGCAATTTTTGTGCTGGATCTTGTGCTGGAGCTTGTGCGCGAGGTGCGCGCCAAGAACGGCAAGGGAAAGGATGCGGGCGATGGCAGGAACACTTAAGACCACTGTCACGGCAGATGCCGTCGGTGTGCGGCTTGACCGCTATCTTTCCGAGCAATTCGATATCACCCGATCCGCCGCCGAGCGCTTGCTTGACGAGGGCGCGATCTGCGTTTCGGGCGGCACCGCCGCCAAAAATTACCGCCTGCGCGGCGGCGAGGAGATCACGCTGACCCTACCCGATCCCGCCCCCGCCGAGGCACAACCCGAAAGCATTCCCCTTGACATTGTCTTTGAGGACGATGACATTGTGGTGATCAATAAGCCCGTCGGTATGGTGGTGCACCCCGCTGCGGGAAATCCTACGGGCACGCTTGTGAATGCCCTGCTTTATCACTGCCGTGGCTCGCTTTCGGGCATCGGCGGCGTTGAGCGCCCCGGCATTGTGCACCGCATCGACAAGGATACCTCGGGGCTTTTGGTGGTCGCCAAAAACGACCGTGCTCACGTGGGACTTGCCGAGCAATTGAAAACACATACCGTCAGCCGCGTTTACCGCGCCATTGTGCTGGGCAACATCAAAGAGGATACGGGAACGGTCAATAAGCCGATTGCCCGTCACCCCGTTGACCGCAAGCGCATGGCTGTTGCGCGACGCGCCGAGGATGGGCGCGAGGCGATCACGCACTTTACGGTGCTGGAGCGCTTTGGCGCCTTTACCCTTGTTGAGTGTCGCCTGGAAACCGGCCGCACGCATCAGATCCGCGTGCATATGGCGTCGCTTGGACATCCGCTGCTCGGCGATCCCGTTTATGGCGGAGACGGTACGAAATTTGAGGCGCGTCACCGCGCGCTTATCCACGGGCAGTGCCTGCATGCAGGCGAGCTGTCGCTGATACACCCCATAACGGGTGAGAACATGACGTTTCAGGCAGACCTGCCCGCCGATTTCGCGGCACTGCTGGATATACTCAGAAAGGAAACTACGCTATGACCGATTTTTCCAAGTACATTATTGCAACCGACCTTGACGGCACCTTCTTCGACGACCATTCGCAGTTCGTGCCCCGCAACGTAGAGGCGATCAAGCGCTTCTGTGCAGGCGGCGGTCTTTTCACACTGGCAACGGGTCGCGTGCAACTGAATATGTACACCCGTTATGGGGCGTTTGCCGAGGTGCTGTCTGCGCCTGCCGTGATGTCCAACGGTGCGTATCTCTATAATTTCACCACCGATGAGGAGTATCTGCCCGAATTTATCCCCGAGGATATTGCAGACGAGCTGCTTAACGTTGCCCATACAAAATTCCCCGACGTGGATTTCCGTGTGCACGTACCGCAGGGGCTTCGCATTGAGCGCGATGACCGCACGGTTGGCAGAGATGCCCGCAACTATAAGCCCGGCAGCGTGATCGTTGCCCCCTCTACCGAGTGGCCGCACGACAACTGGTATAAGATCGTGTTCCGCGCCATCGCCAAGCCGACGGATCCCATTGAGGAGATCAACGCTGCGCTCGATCGCCTCAAAGAAGTGCGTGCCGCGATCAACGCACAGTTCGGTGACCGCATCGAAATGGCAACCTCTGACCCCGCGATTCTTGAAATTCAGGCAAAGGGCGTCACCAAGGCGCACGGCATTGATAAGCTGCGCAAATTCCTTGGCAACGACCGCCGTCTTGTAATCACCTGCGGCGACTATGAGAACGATATCCCAATGCACCGCGCCGCCGATATTGCCATTGCCCCCGGCAACGCACTGCCCGAGGTCAAGGCGATCTGCAAGCACACCGTGTGCCATTGCAACCAGGGTGTGATCGCTGATACCATCGAGCTGATTGAACGAGGAGAGATATGAGAAGATACGATCTTGCGATCTTCGATATGGACGGTACCATCCTTGATACTTTGACCGATATCGCAGATTCGCTGAATGTAATCCTTTGTCGCCACGGTTTTGCCACGCACGAGCTGTGCGCGGTGCGCCTGTTTGTTGGAAACGGCGTGCATAAGCTCATCGAGCGCGCTCTGCCCGCGGATGTGGACGCCGCGACCCTTGAGCGCGTGTATGACGATTTTGTGGTGTATTATAAGGCACACTGCGCCGAAAAGACCGCGCCGTATGCAGGTATTCCCGAGATGCTGGCAGACCTGCGCGCGGCGGGCATCAAGACCGCCGTTTATTCCAACAAGATCGATGCTGCCGTGAAAAGCCTTACCGACAAATATTTTGCGGGGCTGTTTGATTTCGCGCTGGGTCAGCGCGACGGCGTACCCACCAAGCCCGCACCCGACGGCGTTTACGACGTGCTGACGGCACTGGACGTGCCTGCGGCGCGCGCGGTTTACGTGGGCGACAGCGAGGTGGATGTAAAAACCGCCCTCAATGCGGGCACCGACGGCGTGTTTGTGTCCTACGGCTTCCGCGAAAAGCAAACCCTTGTGGATGCGGGCGGTGTGAAAATCGCCGATACGGTGGAAGAATTAAAGACATTTCTCTTATAAATATCTTTCCTTTGAAGGAAGACTTCGCCGAAGGTAACGGATGAGCAGGTACAATATTCAATTCCGCCTCATCCGGCACGGCTAGCCGCGCCACCTTCCCCTCAAGGGGAAGGCTAACAAAAAGCCGAACAGGTCAAACCTGTTCGGCTTTTTTGATTCCGTTACGGCAGGAACATCAGGTCGCCGTAGGTGGGGATGGGCCAATAGTCGCGTGCCGTCAGGGTCTCCATTTCGTCGACCTTGGCGCGCAAAAGATTCATGGCGGGAATCACCTTGTGGCAGAAGTCCTCCGCCATGGCAACGTGGGTGGGAGCCTTTCGTGCATCGGCATCGGCGCTCTTCAGCGCATTCAGGGCGGTATACGCTTCGCCCGACAGCTTCGAGAGCTTGCGGATCACGTCCACCTCGGCAGAAACATCGATATCGTCGGCAACGGCGCGCTGTGCGTTTACGCCTGCCGCCAAGTCGCCCACATATTTGTGTACGGCGGGCAGAAGGTCGCGCGATGCCATTTCGATCATGGTCTGCGCCTCAATATTGATGATCTTGGCGTAATTTTCAAACAGAATGTCCTCGCGCGAGAGCATCTCGGTGCGGCTCATAACGCCGTGACGGGTAAAGAGCGCAACGTTCTTCTCTGCTGTGAAGGTCTTATAGGCATCCACGGATGTGGAAAGATTCAGAAGACCGCGTGCGGCGGCTTCCTTTTGCCATTCCTCGGAATAGCCGTTACCGTTGAAGATGATGCGGCGGTGCTCGGTAAAGGTATCCTTGATAAGGGCCGAGAGCGCGGCGTCGAAATCCTCGGCATTCTCCAGCACGTCAGCAAACTGACGGAAGGATTCTGCCACAGCGGTATTCAGCACCACGTTGGGCATCGATACGTTCTGCGACGAGCCGACCATACGGAACTCAAACTTATTGCCCGTAAAGGCAAAGGGAGAGGTGCGGTTGCGGTCGGTGGTATCCTGATTGAAGGTGGGAACGGTGGGTACGCCCAGATTCATCTTGCGTGCGCCCGCCCCCTTATAGGCGGTACCGCCGATGATCGAATCAACCACCGCCTGCAGATCGTCACCGATGAACATCGAAACAATGGCAGGGGGTGCCTCGTCACCGCCAAGGCGGTGGTCGTTGCCCGCGTGCGCCGCCGAAACACGCAACAGATCCTGATAATCGTCCACCGCCTTGACAACGGCGGCAAGCATCAGAAGGAAGTGCTTGTTCTCAGCGGGGGTCTTGCCGGGCTTCAGAAGGTTCTTGCCCGTATCGGTGCCAATCGACCAGTTGTTATGCTTGCCCGAGCCGTTCACGCCCGCATAGGGCTTTTCGTGCAACAGGCACACAAGGCCGTGCTTTTTGGCGATCTTTTTCATCGTCGCCATAATCAGCAGGTTGTGGTCAATGGCAAGGTTTGCGGTCGAATAAATGGGAGCCAGCTCGTGCTGCGAGGGCGCTGCCTCGTTGTGCTTGGTCTTGGAGAGGATGCCGAGCTTCCACAGCTCCTCGTCAAGGTCTGCCATAAAGGCGCTGATGCGAGTGCGCAGCGGGCCGAAGTAATGATCCTCCAGCTCCTGGCCCTTGGGCGCGGGCGCGCCAAACAGCGTGCGACCCGTATAAAACAGGTCCTTGCGGCGGTCGCGCATTGCCTTATCCACGATAAAATATTCCTGCTCAGCGCCCACGGTGGTAACGATACGCTTTGCCTCGGTATCACCGAGCAGACGAACGATACGCATGCCCTGCTGGGAAAGCGCATCCATCGAGCGCAGAAGGGGGGTCTTGGTATCCAGCGCCTCGCCCGTATAGGAGCAGAAGGCGGTGGGAATAAACAGCGTGCCATCCTTAACGAAGGCGTAAGAGGCGGGGTCCCACGCGGTATAGCCGCGCGCCTCGAAGGTGGCGCGAAGTCCGCCCGAGGGGAAGGAAGAAGCATCGGGCTCGCCCTTGATCAGCTCCTTGCCCGAAAATTCCATAACCACCTTGCCGTCGGTAACGGGGGCGATAAAGGCATCATGCTTTTCGGCGGTAACGCCCGTTAAGGGCTGGAACCAGTGCGAATAGTGGGTGGCGCCCTTCTCCAGCGCCCAGTCCTTCATAGCGTTTGCCACCACGTCGGCAATTGAGGGGTCGATCGCCTTTCCCTCTTCAATGGTTTTGGTAAGCGATTTGAAGACCTCACGGGGCAGACGCTGTCGCATAACCTCTTCATTAAATACCATATTGCCAAAAATTTCGGGGATGCTTTTTGTCATACGTCACACTGCCTTTCGTGATAAATTGCGGCGAAAAAAATCTTCCACCTTGTTTTATATAATGCAATTATAATCGCACGGTTGCCCCTTTGTCAAGAGAATTCGACAAAAAATAAAAGAACGCCCCTGCGGGGCGCTCTTTTATGTAGTCTTTTGACCGTTTTAGTCAGCAAGAACGGTGATCTTGTCGTTCAAAAGAACGGTAACAAGGTCAACGATCCAAGCGATCAGGTTGCCAACACCGGTGAAGGTGACAAGAATGCCAACAACAAGGGTGAGAAGTTTGCCGGTCTCAAAGAAGCGGACAATGCGGTAAACGCCGCCAACAACAGCACCGAGAAGCAGCTGGATCAAAATCTTTGCAAGCTTGGGCAGTGCGTCATATGCGCCGGTCAGAGTGTTCTTCTTTGCCATGATGAATATCTCCTTTTCTGTGTATTGTCGGGGAATATCCGACTTGTTATTATTATAGCATAGTGAGAAAAAGTTTGCAATAGAACAAAATACAAAAACGAAAAAAGAACGGACTTTCGCCCGTTCTTTTTTGAAAGGATTATTCTACGGTTTCCTCAACCTTTTCGGTCTTTTCCTCAGGAAGCTCGCAGCAGCAGCAATTCTTTTTCTTGCGTGCCTCGCCAGCAACCATCTTACCGAGTGCGGCAAGGGCGATGACGTTGGGCAGTACCATCAGGTAGTTAAAGAAGTCGGTCAGCTCCCAGACAAGGTCGTCAGAGAAGATCGAGCCAAGGAAGATGAAAGCAACTGCAATAACGGTATAGATGATCGTTTTCTTTTTGCCAAACAGATACTGGAAGTTGATCTTGCCAAAGAAGTTCCAGCTAAGGATGGTCGAGAAGGCAAAGAAGAACAGACATACGGCAACAAAGATGTTACCAAAGGTCTCACCAAACACGGTGCCGAATGCCTTCTGCGCAAGGTTCGCCTTGGGGAATGCGGCAGCAGCTGCTTCAAGCAAACCGCCGTTGACGTGGTCGTAAATCAGGGTATTGGAAAGCGGGCCGTTACCTGCATACAGGGTGGAGATCACCACAAGTGCGGTCATGGTCAGCACGATAAAGGTATCGATAAACACACCGATCATAGCAGTGGTGCCCTGCTCGTGTGCGGTCTTGACGTTTGCCTGCGCGTGTGCGTGAGGGGTAGAACCCATACCTGCCTCGTTGGAGAAGAGGCCACGCTTTGCGCCCTGGCTGATTGCGGTCTTCAGTGCGTAGCCGATGCCGCCACCGATCAGCGCGTTGGCGTTGAAGGCGTACTTGAAGATCATACCAAAGGTTTCGGGGACGTACTTGACGCGGGCGAAGATGATCACCAGCGAGCCGACGATGTAAAGAAGTGCCATAACGGGTACCAGCTTTTCGGTAACCGAGGCAAGGCGGTCAACACCGCCAATGAATACCACAGCGGCAATGGCTACCACCACGATACCGATGATCCAGTAAAGGTTGCTGTTCATGCCGATAGCGGCACCCATGGTGCCTGCGATCGAGTTGGACTGTACCATCGAGCCCATGAAGCCAAGTGCCAGCATAACGGCAACGGCGAAGAATGCGGCAAGGAACTTGCCGAATTTGCCCTTGAATGCGGTCTTGATATAGTAAACGGGACCGCCCTCAACGCTGCCGTCTTCGTTTACCTTACGGGTCTTCTGCGCAAGAACTGCCTCTGCGTAGATGGTTGCCATGCCGAAGAAGGCGATAACCCACATCCAAAAGATAGCGCCGGGACCACCAATGAGGATCGCGCCGCAGGCACCGACGATGTTACCCGTACCGACCTGTGCCGCGATTGCGGTTGCCAGTGCCTGGAAGGAGCTGAGACCGCCGCCCTGTTTACCGCCGCGCAACGAGATCTTGCCGAACACGTTCTTCATACCCTCGCCAAAGCAGCGAACCTGCACGAAGCGAGTGCGGATGGTGAAGTAGATACCGATACCGACTAAGAGGAAGATCAGCACATAGTCGGTAAGGTAGGAGTTGACCGTTTGAACGATCTTGAGTAAGGTTTCCATTGTTTTCTTTTTCCCTCCAAAAAATAAAATAAGACTGCCCGCATCGGCAGCCCACAAAAAATCTCAAACAGAAAAATAGCAAAAATTTTCTGCTCTGTCCTTTGGCCTGAGAGATTCGGCTTTCGCCTTGCACCTTCGGCACTCCTTGGGAGATTCTCCAGAGCGTCCTCCACCCCCGGTTTGACCCGAGAGCTTCTGCGGAAACACGACCATTATAGCACCGTGTGATGGCAATGTCAAGGGATTTTGAATATTTTTTGACAAAAAACTTGAAATTCTGCAAAAAAATGCAAAACAACGGAAAAAAGCCTCCCTTGAAAAAGAGAGGCTTTCTGATTCAATCCTTGGGCACAAAGCCCTCGAAAATGGGATAGGTGCCTGTTGCGATGTGGCAGTGATATTTTACCTCATCACGCACGGTATAGCACAGCGATGCGGCGCCAAAGGCGCGGATGGCAACGAAACGCGACACACTGTGGGGGTATTTTTCGTTCCACGCGATGAAATGGGGACGGCAAAGGAAATTGAGCAGCATTGCCGAGAGCGCGAAGTTGCGCACCTTGCTGCCTTCCTTTTTATCGCGGATCAGGTCGGTGACCAACAATCCTCGCACGGCGTGCGGTGCGTGCTTTTTGACGGCACGCAACAACAGGGGGTTGAAGGATTCCATACACCATTCCCCCTTGTAATCGGCAAGGATCTTCAGCGCGGCAGGCACCAGATCGGTGCTGAAATCCTCGCCCTTCAGCTCGATCAGCAGCGGCACACGCCCCTTCACGGTATCCAAAACCTCGCGGAAGGTGGGGATTTTTTGCGCAGTGCCGTCAAGGCGGCACTCGCCAAGCGCGGCGGCGGTCAGATCCTTTACATGGGCATCCTTGCCGCACATACGCGCAAGGGTGTAATCGTGAAACACCATGACCTCGCCATCGCTTGAAAGCTGAATGTCCAGCTCAATCGCAAAGCCCGCGGCGGCAGCCGCCTCAAATGCGGCAAGCGAATTTTCGGGCACTTCCCCACCCCAAAGACCTCGGTGGGCATAGGGACGGAGAAAGGGCTGCATTGCCTTTCTGCGCGCGCGAGGCGCGATCAGGAACAACCACAGGAGCATCAGTGCCACAAGCACGGCGGCGACAACAATCAGCACAACAAGCAAGGGCTCCATCAATTATCGCCCCCAAGCGCATCAAGCGCCACGTCCTTTGCCACGGGCTTGGCATCGCCGTGGCGGACAAAGAACATGGTAACGAAAGCAAGCGCCACGAAAAGGGCGGCATACGGAAAAAGAGTCCGCCAGCTGATGTTATCCAGGAACACACCCGACAGAATGGGGGTAACCACCTGCGCCGACATACTTGCCGTGTAGTAAAAGCCCGTATATTTGCCCACGTTCGAGCCGCGCGACAGCTCAACCACCATCGGATAGGAGTTGACATTGATGGTCGCCCAGCCGATGCCTGCGGCGGCAAACAAGAGGGGCATCAGCACCTGCTTGACCATTTCGGGGCTCTCGGCGCTGAGGAAGGAAGCAAAGAAGAAGGAAGCGCCGAGAATGACGACACCGCCAAGGATCATCTTTTTTCTGCCCAGCTTCGAGGAAAGCATACCCACAGGCAGGTAGGAAATGATCGCCGCCGCCTGCGCGATCAGCAACGTGGTGTTGTAATCGACATTCAGCACGGTGCTGGCATAAACAGAATATTTACTGGTAACGGCGTTATAGCCCATAAACCAGAACACGACCGATGCAAGAATCAGTCCAAGCGAAATTTTTTCACCGCGCGAGAGCTTGCGTACCTCGGTCTGCTCGGCATTGCCTTCTTCGGGCTGATCCAGCCCCAGACGCTCGCTTTCCGCCTGCATCTCTTGCGCCCATTGGACCTCACGCACCTTCCACAAAAAGATGGCAAGGCCAACCATCATAATACCTGCCACCACCGCAAAGAAGGTGGTATAGCTCATCAGCGCGTTCTTCATTTTACCCGTGCCGAACACGGTACCCAGCAGCAGCACCAGAATACCGCCTGCCGTGCCCATCAGGTTGATGATGGCATTCGCCTTGGAACGCAAGGGCTTGATGGTGACGTCGGGCATCAGCGCCACAGCGGGCGAGCGGAAGGTGCCCATTGCCACCAGCGTGAAGAACAGCATTACCATAAAGATCACCAGAGGCGCAGAGTTCTGCGAGGTCATCTTTGCCGCATACGCTTGCCGTGCGGGCACGACGATATTGGTATAGTCGGGATTGGTGACGGCGGTACCGTTTTCTTCGGTACGTGTCATCGAAATCGCGGTAAATGCTTCGCGCGAGATCAGCTCCTGCAAGGGCTTTTTCTCGGCGACAAGGCTATCTGCCGTAACGTCGCTGACACGGGGGTTGGCATCCCAGATCACGCCGAGCGATTCGGTATACGCCTCGCCCTCGGTGGCGCTTGCCGCTTCGATATTTTTGAGCTGTGCGGCATCGGGAATGGACAGCGATACCAAGAGAATGGCGGCGGCAATGGCGCCCACCACGATAAAGGGCGTGCGGCGGCCGCGGCGGCTGTTCACCTTATCCGAAATGGCACCAAAGATGGGCAACAGCACCAGCGCAAACACGTTATCCAGCGCCATGATCGCGCCCGACCAGGTCTGCGCCAAGCCGAACTTATCGGTCAGAATCTTCGGCACGATGGTGTCATATGCCTGCCAGAATGCCGAAATCAGAAAAAAGGCGAAGCCGACAAATATCGTGCGCTTGACATTTAATTTCATACGTTTCCCTCTCTTTGCAAGATCATATAGGCGCGCAGGATTCCCGCCTGCGTTTTGCCATCGGGAATGCGGCCTGCCAGCACCTCTTCGACCGCATCCTTGATGGGCATTTTAAAGACCTCAAGCATTTCGTCACGGTCAAGCTCCTGCTCACCAAAGGTAAGGCCGCGCGCCAAAAACACACGGACACGCTCGCCCATAATGGCAGGCGATCCGTAATAATCACCGATGTACGTCATTTCGGCGGCAACAGCACCCGTTTCCTCGCGCAGCTCGCGCAGTGCCGCCTCGCGGGGATCCTCGTCAGCGGCATCCAGCTTGCCTGCGGGAATCTCAACCAGCACCTCGTCAAAGGGATAGCGGAACTGTCGCTCCAGCAAAATCTCATTTTCCTCGGTCAGGGCGATCACGCACACAGCGCCGATGTGGCGCACGTATTCGCGCCGCGAGGTCTCGCCGTTAGACAGCAGCACCTCATCCTCAAACAAATGCACCACTCTGCCCTTGTAAATCTCACGCGAGGCAGTTTGCGTTTCTTTTAGATTCATCGTCTTCTCCTTTTCGCAATCAAGGTATCATATAAAGTATAACCAAATTTTTGGCATTTGTAAAGGATAAAAAAGGAAAACCGCCTCAAATCAGTGATTTGAGGCGGTTTCTTTTCAGATCACGCAGTCGGGAACGATCGCCTTGCCGCCCGCCTTGCGGGATTCCTCGGCGGCAAAGCCGATGGCGTGGCTCTGCAACGACACGCCGATGGTGGTCAGCTCGCTGCCACCGTTATTTTCGAAAATATCGATCATATCACGGATCATGCGCGAGTCACCGCCGCCGTGACCGTACTGACCCTCAATCAGCGCACCGATATCCACCGTGCGCACCTCACCCTCCTCGAAGGTGTCGCCGTAGGTCTTGAGATACAGCGTGTTGTTAAAGGCAATGATGTCACCGTTGGTGCAGTGGATATGGAAATCTCTGCCGCCATTGGTGGAGAAGGCGGTCATGGTCAGGTGCGCGGTAGCGCCCCCCGCAAACTGCATATTCACCACCTGGTGGTCCACTGCGGTGTTGTCGCAATGGAAGACGCAACGGGCGTAAGGATTGCTCTTATCACGCATCAGGTCATCCACGAACGCGCGATTTTCCAGCAGGCGGTAGTCCGAAACACAGGGGCGCAGCCATTCGGGATGCTTGCCGTAAATGGTGATAGCGCTTGCGGGGCAGGTCATTTTATGGGGACATTCGAAGCAATACTTGGTTGCACCCTCGGGAGCGTGCTCCTTGTTAAAATAAGTAAGGTCGCCATAAGAGCTGACACTCACGCAGGGCTTGTGACCCATCCACCAGCTGATCATATCGGTATCATGGCAGCACTTGGCAATGATCATGGGAGTGGATGCTTCGCAGACCGCCCAGTTGCCGCGCACGTAGGAGTGGCACTGGTGGTGGAACTCGACGTTCTCGGTCAGGTTGATGGTCATGACCTCGCCGTATTTGCCCGTGGCAAGCTCTTCCTTGACCGTGCGGAAAAGGGGCGCATAGCGCAGCACGTGGCACACGAACACGCGACAGCCCTTTTCCTCTGCCTTGTCGTAAATGGCACGGCATTTTTCATAGGTTTCGGCGATCGGCTTTTCCAGCAGCAGGTCATAACCCACCTCAAGCGCCTGCAAGGCGTGCCCGTAATGGTCGGTATCCTGCGTAGCGATAATCAGAAGGTCGCAAAGCTTTCCCTTGGCGAAAAATTCCGTTTCGTCGGTGAAAAACATGTCGGGCGAAATGCCGAACTCGCGCACGGCGGTTTCCTTTCTGCCTGCGTTCTTTTCGCAAACTGCCACCATCTGGGTGCGTCCGTCGTTTTTCATGTGCTGGGAATAGCCATAGCCTCTGTTTCCGAAGCCAAGAACGGCATATTTCATATTCATTCTCCTTAAAAAAAGATTTGACAGGTGTTCCTCTGTATGCTATACTATCATCAAATATTGCGCTTTTCAAGGATATTTTTGCTCTATTTTTTGCATTTATTGCGCTTTTGAGGTGATATGATGTCAAACAACTCTTTTTACGAGCCGCAACGCGACGTCCAGCACAATCTGGACTGTAACTACCGCAGTCTTGCCACGTCGATCACGCCGCACTTTCATCAGGCGATCGAGATTTCCTATATTCTGTCGGGCGGAATCGATTTCACCGTGGGCAGCGAAACCGTGACAGTGGGCGAGGGGGATATCACCTTTGTTCCCCCATATGTGGTGCATTCCTCATCGACAAGCGAGCGCTGTGATGCGGCGGTGCTGATCATCCCACGCCATTATTACGCCGATTTTGAGGCGATGATGGCGGGCAGCAGCTTTTCCTTTCTTTGTAATAAGGAAGCAAACATACCGATTGCCGCACTGATTGCCGAGCTTGCCGACCGCCAGGAAGCGGGGGGCGGGATCAACGAGATTTTGCTTCGCTCCTATGCCGACCGCGTGCTGGGGCTGATCGCCGACAGCTATCCGCCAGAGAAAATTGACAGCAAGAACAACGACCTGATTTTAAAAATCATTCATTACGTTGATGCGCATGCCGCTGAAAATATCACACTTGATTCGATCGCGGCGCACTTCGGTTACAGCAAATACTATTTTTCGCGGCTGTTTCACGCCGCCTTTCACTGTTCTCTGCCCACGTACGTGAACGCGGTGCGTGTCCGCCGTGTCGCCAATGCCGACAAGGGCAGAAAGGGTGACCGCATCTTTGATGCGGGCTTCGGCTCGCTTTCCGCCTACTATCGGGCGAAGAAATAAAGAGGTCCCTTCCAAAAATATGCAACCGTTGTGCGCCAAGGGTCAGGCGACGCAGCTACGGGCGAACGCTGTTCGCCTGCGAAAAACCAAACAGCCTCTCTCGTGCCGAGAGAGGCTGTTTTTTTATTGCTTCTGCTCGCCGCGCAGGATGCGCGAGCTGTTCAGCAGCACGGCAAAGGCGCCGAGGTTATGCAGCACCGAGCCCGCCAGCGCGCTGATCACGCCAAGGGCAGACAGGGCGATCATACCCACGCTGATGCCGATGGAGAGTGCAAGATTCTGATAGATCGTGCGTCTGGTCTTACGCGCCAGCGAAATGACGAAGGGGATATTTTCGAGATTGTTATTCATCAGGGCAATATCCGCCGATTCGATGGCAAGGTCGGAGCCCATGGCACCCATCGCGATGCCGACATCCGCCTCGCGGAGTGCAAGCGCATCGTTGATGCCGTCGCCCACGGCAAGCACGCGGTGCTCGCCCTCACCAATGGCACGCAGCTTTTCCAGCTTATCCTGGGGCAGAAGGCGTGCGTACACCTCATCTACACCAAGCGCCTTTCCAATACCCACGGCAGGCTCCTCGCGGTCACCCGTCAGGATCACGGTGCGCTCGGCACCAAGCGCGCGCAGGGTCGCCACGGTATCGGCGGCATTCTCGCGCAGGGTGTCGTTAAAGGAAAGCGCGCCCAACAGCTTGCCGTCACGCGACACCAAGCTGACACTGCCCGACAGCGCGGTGGCGAAGTCGGCAGGAATCTCACAGCCGCAGTCGATCAGCCACTCGCGGCGGCCAAAGCGTACCACGGCGCCATCCGCACCCTCTCCCTCAACGCCGCCGCCCGACACCTCACGTGCGGTGGATGCCGCCGTGTAGGCAGGCAGTGCCGCATACTCGGTCACGGCACGCGACACGGGGTGGGTGGATGCCACGGCAACCGAGGCGGCAGCCGAAAGCAGCTCCTCGACATCGGTGTCGCCAAAGGGCAACACGTCAACCAGCGCAAGCTCGCCCTTGGTGACGGTACCCGTTTTGTCAAACACCACGGTATCGATTTCGGTCAGCTCTTCGATAAACTTGGAATTCTTGATCAGCACACCACGCTTGGTCGCCACCGACAGCGCGGCGATCATGGGGGCGGAGCTGACCAGCATCTGCCCGCAGGGGCAAGAGACCACCAGAATGGCAATGGTCTTGGAAATATCTGCGGTAACAAGTCCCACGCCTGCCGCAACGGCAAGCACAAAGGGAATGTAATAGCCAAGGAATCGGTCGATCAGGCGCGATTCGGGAACGGCGATATTCTCGGAATTTTCCAGCAGCTGCAAAATCTTGGAGAACGAGGTGTCCACGTGCTCCTTTTGCACCTCGACGGTAATTTTGCCGTCCAGATTGACAGTACCTGCAAACACGCTATCCCCCACCTTGGCGTGGGCGGGCTGCGGCTCGCCCGTCAGTGATTTCTGGTCGATATGAGTCTCGCCCGCGATCACCACACCGTCGATCGGGATGCCTGCACCCGGTTTAATGACGATATGCTGACTCACGCGCAGCGTATCCACGGGAACGGTGGTTTCTACACCGTCCACAAGCAACAAGGCGGTGGTCTGCTGCATATTCTTCAGGCCCTCGATCACGTCTCTGCCGCCCATGATGCTGCGCTCCTCAAGAAGATGCACAACATTCAGGATCAACGGAATGAGCAGTGCCAAGATCAGTTCCTGGTTAAAGACACACGCAACAATCGCGATGCCCACCAAAATCTCCATAGCGTTGGTCAGATTTTTGGTAAACAGACCCTTCACGCCCGACACGATCACGGGCACGCCCTCAATCAAAAAGCCGATGAAATACAGCAGCTGCGGCAGGATGGAATCCCCCCTGCCAAGCACGTAGGTATATATGAGACCCACCGCCAGAAGACAAAGCGTTGCCGCGCCGCAGATGATATCGCGCGCAAGCTTGTGTCTGCCCTTTTCGGTCAGGTTATCCCGCGAAAGGGCCTCAAGGCTGTTACGCCCCATATGGTCAATATTTTCCATACAAAAGCCCCCTTACGGATTGATAAATATCTTGGAATTTTCATCCTCGACGGCAATGACCCGCGAGAATCTGGCAATCGCCTTCATAATCTTTTCGGAATACACGCGCGCTTCCACGGCGGCAGGAGAGATCTTGTAGTCATCCAGCAGGCCCCAGAATTCGGAAAGATAGCTGTTTGCCGCCGCAATCTGCGTGCTTTTTTGCGAATTGGCGGTAGCAATGGCGGTAGCCCTTTCCTCCTTTGCCGAGGGGATGACCTTTGCGGCGTACTGATTTGCCTCTTCCTCGATGGTGGCGGCGCGCACAACGGCGGCATTGACCTGATCGTAAATGTCACGCACCTCCTCGGGCATTGCCACGTACGTCAGCTCGACCGTACCAAGCGACACGCCAACCTCCAGCTTTTCCAGCTTTTCGGTGGCACGCTCCAGCACCGCAGCAGAAAACTCTGCCTTTTTGTCGGTAAGAAGGCTATCCACCTCGATGCCTGCCGCTTCGGAAAGCATCGCGTTACTGACGGTTCCCTCGATGATCGCGGCAATATCCTTCACGTGCAGGGCATATGCCACGGGATCGGAAATGGTATATTTGACCGATGCCGACACCACGGCAACGTTATTATCACCCGTTAAAAGGTAGCCTGCGTTATCGTTACCGATGATCTTGCCGCTTGTGTAATAGGTGGTAATGCTTTGCTCGATTACACTGCCCGTGGGCACGGTGATGACCTCATCGATGATATACGGCAGGGCGAAATGCAGACCCGGCTCGCGCACCTGCTCCTCTTTGGTGTCGCCCACCACCTTGCCAAAGCGCAGCACCACGGCAACATTGCCGCTTTCCACCACGCGGATGCAGGATGCTAAGATCAGCAGCACCACAACGCCGATGAGGATAAAGAAATACTTGGTAACACTTTCTAAAATGTCACCGACCAGCGTTTTCTTTTTCATATCTTATCCCTCCGGCATCGTAATGCCGTTCTTTGCCGCCGCTTCCTCGATCAGCTCGTTCACGCCGTCGATGATGGCTTGACGCTGGGTATCGTCCAGCTGGCTTAAGATATAGGTCAGATCGTGGATTACCTTATCGCCATCCTCGTCGGTCATATAATCCGAGTAATCCAGCAGAATGTTGAAGGGGTATTTATTGATGTTGACCACCAGCACACTCGAGGAATTGACAGAGGAAACAAGGGTATCCAGATTGCGCAGGAACTGATACAGATCGATGTTGGCGTTATAGGCGTTGTTGTAAATTTCGGTCACAGCCTTTTCTGCCTCGGCGCGGATCTTTGCCGCCTCGGTCGTGCCCTCGCCGCGGATCTTGGATGCCTCGGCATCTGCCTCGGTGGTGATGTCGTTCGCCTTCAGATAGGCATTGGCAAGGATGATATCGATCTCCTTCTGGCGTTCTGCCTGCATCTGCTCGAACACGCTTTCCAGCGTGGCATCGGGCAGGGAGAACAGAAGGAAGCTGACGTCGGTCACGCGGATGCCGTAATTTTCAAGGCAGACCTCACGCACGGCGGCATAGATCTCGTTCTGGATCTGATCGATCTTGATCTCCTCTTGATCAAGCGAGACAAGATTGGTCAGGTTATATGTACCAAGCGTGCTGTTGGTGGCGTTGAAGACCTGACTGTTCAGCTTTTGCTCGGCGGTGCTGTTGAAGCCCACGCTGTTGTGATACAGCACGGGGTCGGCAACCTCCCACGTGACGAACGAGCGCACCACGATGTTGCGCTTATCCTTGGTCATGGTCTCAAGGTCGCCGGTTTCCAGATACTGCACGCGGCCGTCATAGGTAACCGAGGTCTCGAAGGGCCAGGGGAGCTTGAAGTAAAGACCCGCATCGGTGATCTCTTCACGAACGGCGCCAAAGCGCAGGATCACGGCGGTCTCGCCCTCTCTTACCTCGCAGGTGCAGCCAAACCAGAACAGCACCAGCACCACGGCAAATGCCGTGACGTATTTTGCGATCCTGATACCGAGGGGCGAGCGCGTCTTTTCAACGGTCTCTTTCCTTGCGGCGATTTTCTTATCGTTATTCATACGGTTTTCCTCCGTTCCACTTAGTTCAGCTTGCCAATATAAAGATTGGCGGTATTCACGCCGTCGCCCACCAGAACGATGGTGGCGTTGCCATAGGCATCGGTGATGGCGCCCAGATACTTTTCATATCGGTAAAAATCGGGATACGCCTTGTCCGCCTCGACAGCGGCAAGGAACTCGGCAACCGAGCCGTGTGCCGCGGCGATTGCCATATTCTTTTCGGCAGTTGCCACACCGATCAGGGTCGTTTTGCCCGTGTTGGCGGAGATCAGCGCCTCGGCGGCGGTTGCCTCTGCCATCAGGATGATGCGCTCGGCATCGATGCCCGCACTGAGCAGCTTCTGATAAATATCGGCGATCTCGACGGGGGGATGGATGCTTTCCAGCACCACGCCGACCACCTCAAGCCCGAGCTCGCGCTCGGCGGCACGCTCGCGCAGCTCGGCGCACATATCGTCGGCAAACGCCACGCGGTCGGTAGCAAGCAGGGTGTCAAGGTCGGTGCTGATGGTACGCATCGTCAGCGCCTCGTACGCCATCGCCTGCAAAATCGATTCGGGGGCGGCACTGTTTTTGAGGTAGGCATTCAGGTCGCCGATCTTGTATTCCACGCGCAGGTTCACCGAAACCAGCTCCTCGCCGCCGCCAAGCAACAGGCGATGCTCCTCGGTGCCGTGCTCTGCCGTCCACAGGTTGTCCATACTGTCATCGGTCAGATAGCCGATGGTCATTTGCTGTACCTTACCCGTGTCATAGACCTCGACACGGTCGAAGGGCCAAGGCAGTGTGAAGTGAATGCCTGCCGTCAGCGGCTTGTCGGATAGCTTGCCCAAGCGGTAGTGCGCGCCCTGTTCAGAGGATTCGATCTGCACCACGCCCGACGTGCCCCAAAGGATGACCAGCGCGGCGATAAAGGCATAGGGAATCACGGTCTTGACAAGACGGATGCTCCACAGCGAGCGCATTGTGATGCCCGTGTGCTTTTCGAGATACGAAAGGAACCCAAGGTCGGCGCCACCCACGCCCGGAACGGGCACCGAAAAATCGGGGACGGTCGACAGCTCGCGGCGAATCAGACGAACGACCAGCGAGAGCATAAGGAAAAGCGTTTCATAGGCAAACAGCACCGCCAGCAGGATCACCGCGATCTTGGCAGGGTTATAGGTGCCAAGCAGGCGGATCACGGCGGCAACGGCGACGATCACCGTGCCGATTTTGGCAACGGCGGCAGCCGAGCGCAGGCTGTGCAGCAGTGCCACAATGTAGGTGTCGGCAGGCGACAACTCCTCGCCCTCGACGGCGACGGGCGCGCTGTGCTTGCACCACTTATCCAGAATGGTTAAGATCACGAAAAGGGCAAGCAGCAGCACAGGCACGGTATAGCCGAAGCGAACGGTCGGCAGGTCCAGCCTGCATTTTAACCAGAACATGATATTGGTGCCGATCAGCACAAGCGTCCACAGCACCGCCACGATGGTATCGCGCCGACGCGCGTAGGCGTTATGCGCGCGAATGCGTGCGCCCGCGCGGCGCGCGGCGCGCTTTTGGCGGCGAAGCGTTTTTTTGTCAGCCGAGGCTTCAGGCGCCGCATCGGCAGGCTTTTCAAGCACTCTGCCAAAGGGCAGAAGCAGCACCAGCGAAATGGCAAACGGCGGCAGACAGCAAAGGGCAAGCAACAGAAGCGGCAGATAACTGATACTGCTGTAAAACAGCAACAGCACCGCCGCCGAAGCTGCAAGCAGCAACGCGGCGATCAGCGCCGTTTGCCGATTGCCCTTCGGGCGTTTTTGAGGCTTTCGATCCATTTTATCTCCTCCTTTGGGATAACATCGCGCAACCGCGGCAATGCCGCGGTTGCGCTTCGCAAAACACAATGATGACCCGCGCACACGCGCGCTTTGTCCAATAGAGATAAAAATATTATAACACTATGCTCTATTGTTTGTCAAGAATAACAGAAAAGGAGCGCTACACAAAAAAGCACCGCGCAAAGCGCGGTGCTTTTTTCAAATGGCGAAGCCGCCGTCCACTCCAAGGCACTGACCCGTGACGAAGGATGCGGCATCCGATGCAAAAAACTGCACGGCGGCGGCAACGTCCTCGGGGGTGCCGATGCGGCAAAGGGGCGTCGCCTCGATCAGTGCCGAGCGCGTGTCGGCATCCAGCGAAGCGTTCATTTCGGTGTCGATCACACCGGGCTCAACGCAGTTCACGGTAATGCCCGAGGGCCCCAGCTCCTTGGCAAGCGCCATACACATACCGCGCAGTGCCGCCTTGGATGCCGAGTACGCCACCTCGCAGGATGCGCCGACCTTGCCCCACATCGAGCCGATAACGATGATACGCCCCCTGCCCGCGGCGATCATATCGCCCTGCAGCTCACGCGCCAGGTAAAAGTGACCCGACAGATTGGTGTCGATGATACGGCGCCATTCGGCATCGGTCACGTCGCGTGAGAGCGCGATCGAGGAAACACCCGCATTCCCCACAAGGATCTCTACCCCGCCGCCAAGCGCCGCGCGCGCGGCGGCAACGGCGGCGCGCACCTCGTCAGGCGAGGAAATATCGCACCGAATGGGGGTGGCACCTGTCTCGTTTGCCACCCGTTCGGCGGCTTTTTCATCAGAACGGTACAAAAACGCCACACGTGCACCGTCCGCCGCAAAGGCGCGCACCAGAGCGGCACCAATGCCGCGCGAGCCGCCTGTGATCAATACTCTTTTCATATCCTTCTCCTTATCAATCGTGTCAGCAGCCTTCCCCTTGAGGGGAAGGTGGCAAACCAAAGGTTTGTCGGATGAGGTGTTATCTCATTCAAGCATCCGCCTCGGGGCTACACCTCATCACCCGCTCGCGCGGGAGCTTCCCCTCAAGGGGAAGCCTTGTCACAAACCCTTCGGCGGGCGTCTGACCTCAAACATAGCAAAATCGGCGCGCAGGCGCTCGCCAAGCGCCTGATGTGCCTTTTGGGGAATGCGCTCCCGCGCAAATGCCGACAGGTGCGTGAACAGATCGCGCTGTGAGATCTTCTGCAACGGCTTGCCTGTTGTCTTTTCCAAATACGCGGAAAAGCCCTCATAGAAGGCAAACGGGGTGAAATACGCGGGCATCAAGAGATCCAGTGTATGGGGAAAGCGCCCGCTGTCGCGCAAGCGCTCCATCAAATCGGATACCGCGTGCAGGCGCACAAGCTCGGCAAACGACAACTCGTTGGTGGAAAGCACCTCATATGGCGGCGTTTTGGAGTACCGTATGCCATATTTTTGCGCATCGCGGCAAAGCGCCGTGCCGTGCAGAATTTTCAAAAAGCCAAGCTGCAACACGTGCGAGGCAAAGTACGCGCTGTCGAACGAGTGCGCAAAGGATGCGTAATCCTCGTACGGCAGTCCTGCAATCAGGTCAAGATGCACGTGGGTATTTCCCGCCGCCACCAAACGGTGTGCAACCGAAAGCACAGCATCGGCATCGGTGTGCCGTGAAATGGCGGCAAGCGTTTTTTTGTTGGTGGATTGCAGACCGATCTCAAGCCGCACCTTGCCCGCAGGAAACTGCGACAGAATATCTATGCTCTCGTCATCCAACAGATGCGCGGCAATTTCAAAATGGTAGCACTTGGTATAGGATTTTTCCAACAATCCGCGCCAGATGGTTTTGGCGCGCTCGCGGTCAAAATTGAAGGTGCGGTCGACAAGCTTTACGGTCAGTGGGGTATCAAACGTCTCAAATTCGGCAAGGTCTGCAAGGGTCTCGGCGGCGGATTTGGCGCGCACGCCCTCGACAGCCGAGGAAAGGCAGAAGGCGCACGAAAAGGGACAGCCGCGCGACGATTCGTAATACACAAGGCGCGGCACCTGCTCTCCCCTTTGATAGGCGATGCCCTGTGCCAAAAATTCCTTGTACGGCTTACCCGCGATCACGCGGGGCAGCTGCTTGCCTGCGGCAAGTACTTGGGCGGCGGTGACGATCGCCTCTTCCCCCTCGCCCGTGATCACGCAATCCACAAAAGGAAGTGCCGCAAAGCGCTCGGTGTCAAACGACACCTCGGGACCGCCCAGCACGATGCACGCATCGGGGCGCAGGGTCTTCAGATCCTCAGCAAGGGTCAGCATATCGCCAAGATTCCAGATATAGCAGGAAAAGCCAAACAGCGTGGCATCCGACGCCGCCAGACGGGAAAGCACACTGCGCGTGCGCTCGGCGGGAGTTGCTTCATATATTTCATATGCACAGCCCGCGCGTGCCAGCGCGCCGCCGAGCGCGCGCACCGAAAGCGCCGAGTGTGAATAGGATGCGTTCAACGCAAACAGCAGGGTCTTCATAGGCGCTTCCTTTCTTTTTGCTTTCATATCGTTTTTATTATAAACCGCAAAAAAGAGGTTGTCAAGGCGGGCGTGCGGTGCAAAAAACAAATCGTGGAATATTTTGCGTGCCTTTCACATATGGTGAAGTGAGAAAACACGAAAGGGAGGATCATCAAATGGATGCTCAACTGCAACTCGAAGCCCCCAAAAAAAGAAGCTTTCCCAAAATCGGCCGCCGATCGGTGGTTATCGCCTGTGCCGTACTGCTGATCGCCACGGCGGTGGTGCTGAACGTATTCCTTTTCGGCAAGGATAGCGTGACCGACCCTGCCACCGATGCGGGCAGTGACCTTTCCGACGGTGCCACCACGCCCGTGGGGGATACCGACGGCTATTTCTCGGCAACGCAGGTCAGCCGCCAGCGCGCCCGTGACGAGGCGCTTGAGGTACTGCAAAGCGTTGTTGACAATGAAAGCGCCGACGAGGCAACCAAAACCGAAGCACTGCTTGAGATTGCCGAGCTTGCCCGCGCAATGGAAGCCGAGGCGAACATTGAGACTCTGGTGATTGCCAAGGGCTTTGCACAGTGCGTGGCAGTGATCAACGGCGACACCTGCTCGGTGGTGGTCAGCGGCGACGAGCTGTTGCCCGCAGAGATCTCGCAGATCAACGAGATCGTTTACGAGCAAGCAGGCATTGCCCCTGCAAACGTGCGCATCGTCGTGAAATAAAGGTAAAAAAAGAGAGCCTATGCAGGCTCTCTTTTTTGGTTGGACTTGCGCGCAGCTTGCTTCAATTCCAAAGCAGTAGCAACAGCAAAAACGGCAGGATATCGTCCTCGTCGCCCTCACCGCTGAACAGGAAGATCAGCGCCGCGATCAGCACCCAATCGGGCAGTCCGCCTTTGTCCTTTCCCCGTCCGCGCGGGGGCGGCATCAGCGAGGAAAGCAGGGGGATGCGGGAAAACAGTCCCCCACCCCCCGCAGGCACCGCGGGAGGTGCGCTCTCCCCTTCGGCAAAGACCGCCGCATCCGCGGGGGGATCGCTTGTGCCGTCTGCTTCGCTGATATCGGGGGCTGCGGGCGCCGCCTCATCCTCGCCCCCGTCAAAGGCAAGGGGCGGCGGTGGCGGCACGGCGATATCGGCAGGCGGCGGTGACGGTGGCGGCGGGGGTGCGGGCGCAAAGGCATTACCGCTGTAATCCCGCGGCACGCTGAAGGGCAGCTCGGGCGTTCCCCTGCCCACGGGCTGGATGTACATCGCTTAATTCACCCCCTATTGCAGTGAACGGATCGCATCTCCCACGCGCGAGAGGCGCAGGAGATAATCAATGGCGGCACAGCGCTCGGATGACAGATAGGGCTTCAGCGCCAGCAGCAGTGCCTCGCGGCGCGCACATCCCTTCCCTCTGCCGCCCTCTTTGGGCGGCGGCGCCTTTCCCCCGCCCCCCAGCAGGGGCGCGATGGCACTGACAAGAGGCGCGGCGCGGGAAACTGTCTCCATCAACGCCGAAAATTCCTCGTCGGGCAGCCCCTCGTCCTCTACTCTTTTCTCATCCATCGTGTCACCTACCGTCCTTTCTCAGCTGTCTTGTGATCGACAGCAGCTCCTCGTCGCTTGCATTTCGGATGGCGCGCCGAAGGGATGCCATATCCCCCTCACGCACCTGAAAGCCCGAAAGATCAAGCCCGTAGTCCGACACCAGCTTATCGATCACGATCTGCAACTGTCGGTCATTCAACGCCAACAGGCGGTCAAGCATTTTGCGGTCAAGCTGCATAGATTCTCTCCTTTTCGCGGATATTTGTTCATTTTTAGTCTATGCGCCCTGCGCGCCCCGCGCCAAATTTTCAAAAGCCCTTGCCTTTTGGGGGCAAAAGGGTTATACTATAAACGATAGGATTAACTAACAAAGGAAGGAATTATGAAAAAAGTAAGCTTTGCCGTAACCGGCATGACCTGCGCCGCTTGCGTTGCCCACGTCGAGCGCGCGGCTCGCGGCGTGCTTGGCGACGGAATTCCCTTTACCGTCAGCCTGTTATCCAATACCCTTTCGCTCTCGCTTGAGGATTCTGCCGATGCCGAGGCGCTCTTCCGCCGCCTTGCGGCGGCGCTGAAGCGCGCGGGCTACGGGCTGGAAAAGCCCGAGGCGCGCAGCGACGCGGCGCGCGCGGCACGCGAGCGGCGCCGCGAGACCGCGCGGCTTGTCGCATCGATCGCACTGACGGCTCTGTTGATGGTGGTTGCGATGTGGCATATGACGCCTCTGCCCGCACCCTGGATCTTGGATTCGTCGCGCTATCCCGTGGCATTCTGGTGCTTGCAGGCGGTGCTGACGGGGGTTGTTATTTTTTTAGAGCGCCGCTTCTGGCGCGGCGGCTTCTCGGCGCTTTTGCACCGATCGCCGAATATGGATTCGCTGGTGGCGCTGGGCTCGGCATCGGCTGCCGTATACGGCTTGGTCGCGGGCGGCTTTATCCTTTACGGCACCGCCGTGGGCGATGCCGCGCTGGTGCACCGCTATCTGCACGAGCTGTATCTCGAATCGGCGGCAATGATCTTGACCCTTGTTTCGGTGGGCAAGTTTTTGGAAGGGCGCGCCCGCAACCGCGCCGCAGGCGCGGTACGCGCGCTGATTTCCGAGGAAGCCACCACCGCACACGTGCTGCGCGATGGCAAGGAATGTGAGGTACTGACCGCCGAGCTTGCCGCAGGCGACCTGCTGCTTGTCCGCGAGGGCGAAAAGATTCCCACCGATGGCAAGATCGAAGGGGGCGAGGGTAGTGTCAACGAGGCGATGCTGACAGGCGAATCGCTCCCCCGTGCCGTTGCCGCAGGCGACGAGGTATCGGGTGCTACGGTTCTGGTGGAAGGAACGCTGACCGTGCGCGCTACGCGCGTGGGCGAAGAAACAACACTGCGCCGCATTGCGGCTCTGCTGGAAGAGACCGCCGCCACAAAAGCCCCCGTACAACGCCTTGCCGACAAGGTCAGCTCCATTTTTGTGCCCGCCGTGCTTTGCATCTCACTGCTGACGGCTGTCGTGTGGCTGATTGCCACGCGCAACGTATCACTTGCCTTCCGCACCGCGGTTTCGGTGCTGGTCATCTCCTGTCCCTGTGCGCTGGGGCTTGCCACCCCCACCGCCATTACGGTGGGCAGTGGACGGGGCGCACGCTTTGGCATTCTTTTCAAAAGCGCCGAGGCGCTGGAAACGCTTTCCTCGATGCGCTATCTGCTGACCGACAAAACGGGGACTCTGACGAAGGGCGAAATGACGGTAACCGACCGTCTGTGCCTTGCGGGCGACGAGCCGTATTTTCTCGCCGTTACCGCCTCGGTCGAGGCGCTTTCCGCGCATCCCGTGGCAAAGCCGCTTGCTGCACTTTCGGATGCTCGCTTCCCCATCGAGGACCTTGTTTCGCATACCGCACGCGGACTGTCCGCCTCGCTTGCGGGCGAGCGCGTGCTGGCAGGCAACGTGGCGCTGTTTGCCGAAACCGCGGGCGCGCCTCTGCTTTCCCCCGAGGTGCTTGCAACCGTTTCGCTGTGGGAGGGCGAGGGCAAAAGCGTTACGGTAGTTGCCAAAGGCGATACCGTTTTGGGACTTGTTGCCGTTGCCGATACCCTGCGCGAGGATAGCCCCGCCGCCGTTGCGGCGCTGAAGCGCCACGGCGTGCAGGTGGTGATGCTGACGGGTGACCACGAGCGCACGGCGCGCAAGATTGCCGCCGAGGCGGGAATCGATGCCTTCCGCGCGGGGCTGTTGCCTGCTGATAAGGAGCGTATCGCGCACGAATACACCGAAAAGGATGTCACCGCTATGGTGGGTGACGGCATCAACGATGCGCCCGCGCTTGCGCGCGCTGACATTGGTATCGCCATTGGTGCGGGCACGGCAGTTGCTGTGGAATCGGCATCGGTGGTGCTGTCGGGCAATACCCTATCGGATGCGGTTGCCGCCATGGAATTGGGGCGTGCCACCCGTCGCAACATCCGACAGAATCTCTTTTGGGCACTGCTGTATAACGCCATCTGTATCCCCGTGGCGGCAGGCGTGTTTTACGCCCCGTTCGGGCTCTTACTCACCCCGATGATCGCTTCGGCGGCGATGAGCTGCTCGTCGATCTTTGTGGTGCTGAACGCTCTGCGCCTTTCGCGCTTTATTCCCCCGTCGATCCGCGCACGCGAGCAAGCTCGCCGCGCTGAAGAAAAAGCATATCAAGAAAAAAGAAAGAAGGAAGAGGAAATGTTTTTTAAGAAAAAGGAAACCGTGACAACCGTTCTTTCGGTTGAGGGTATGATGTGCGGCAAGTGCGCCGCGCACGTGGAAAACGCACTGAAGGCACTGAAGGGTGTCACCGCGGTCAAGGTCGACCTTGATGCCAAATCGGTGACGGTAACCGCCACCGCCAAGGTTACCGCCGACGCGATGAAAAAAGCGATCACCGACGCGGGCTACACCGTGGTCGACTGACGCACCGCACAAAAAAACCGAGCATCCTGCGATGCTCGGTTTTTTATGTTTCCTCCGCCGCCGCGGCGCGGAATTTCATTTCATTACTTCAATCAATGCTTTCGCCGCAAGGCAGAAACCTTCACAAAACGCTTGCTCTCCATAAAGCGTCAACAGGTCGCCGTAACGATCCGCATACGCTTCCAGCATTTCCCCGCCCTTTGTGTCCAACAAATCCAAAAGCTTTTCGTGATGCTTGGCAATCAGCAATTCCAATTCCTTGATTGCTTCGTTTTTGCAAGCGCAGGCTTCAGCGGGATAAAAATTACCATTCCATAATTCTTGTAAAATGTTTTTCATACAGCCTCCTGTAAATCGCACAAATTTGTGTTGCTGTCGAAATTATAGCACAAATTTGTGCGAACGTCAACACAAATTTGTGCGATTCGTTATAATAAATGCAATGAGGTGATGAAATGAGACGATTTGAAAACCGCTTGCGCGATTTGCGAGAGGATAAAGACCTGACACAAGCAGAAGTGGCGAAAATCTTCTTCTTGCAAGTAACGCAATACAGAAGATATGAAAACGGAGAAAGCGATCTCCCTCTTGAATTGGCAAAAAAGTTTGCAAAATTCTACAACGTGTCCATTGATTATATCGCCATGCTGATTGAAACACCGCGAAAGCTGTAAGCATTGACCCCAAGCCCACAAAAAAACCGAGCATCCTGCGATGCTCGGTTTTTTATGTTTCCTCCGCCGCCGCGGCGCGGCGCTTGGAGGAATATTTGCTGTATTCGGTGGGGGTCATCCCCACACGCCCCTTGAATATTTTTGAAAAATACCCCACCGAGGAAAAGCCCAACCCCTCGGCAATATCGGTAAAACTTGCGGCGGAATGACGGATGCGGGTCTTTGCCTCATCGATCTTTAAATCGATAAAATAATCCATCACGCCCTTGCCCTCGATCTTACGGAACTTCCGCGACAGCGCAGTACGGCTGACCCAGAACTGCGCGCAAATGTCGCCGAGTGACAAATGCTGTTCAAGATTCTCGGCAAGAAAAATTTTGACCTGTTCGACAAGGCGGCTCTCGCCAAGGTGCCTGCTGACCTTTTCGGTCTCGTCCGTGAGGAATCCGATGCCCGACAGACGGCAATACAGCAGACAAAGAAAGCGCTCAAGCGAGGCACACACAAAGCTGAGCATCACGGGCGGCACGTCGGGGCGCACCTTCATGCCCTCGTGCTCCTCTTCCTCAACGGGCTGACAGATACGCGCGGCGGTGCGCATCAGATCGTAAAGGGTGGCGCGCTCTTCCTCACAAAGCGCCACAGGCGGGCGGTGAAAGGTTTGCATGGCGGGCGAATCACAGATGAAATCCACCACGGCAAAACGAACGTCATCCCCTGTGTCATAGGTGAACTGACACGCCTCGAACGCGGGGTGAAAAACGATCATGCCGGGGGTCATCACAAAGCTTTCCTGCTCGGTGGTATAGGTGGCACTGCCCGATATCATTAAAATGATCTGTGTAAAGTCATACTTTTCCCAGCCGAGATCCACATCGGGCGCGGCAACGAAATGGTATGCCGCCACAAACGAGCTGACATCAAAGAATTTATTATTCTCGGTTCTGTGGAACTCGGTTGCCGTTTTGATATACAAAATACCCCTCCTCCCGTTCGTTTTTTACCAAAGAAGTGTTCGATTTGACATAGATTTTTTGCGTTTCCAATGGTAAGATTACTATACAACACCCGCAAAAATTTGTCAAGACACGAAAGGAAATGAGCTATGAAATTGTTAACGCTTGCCGAGCAGCGCCGCCGCTTCGACAATCTTACCTTCGCTTACGGCGCAGTGAAGGATTGCCTTTTCAAGCATCAGGTGCACGATTATATCCCCGGTCATGCCATTTATAACTTCGGCGAGTACCCTCGCCCTGTATCCGCCGCACCCACCGAGTTTGATGAGCAGCGCCTTGCCGAGCTTGCAAGCATCGGCGTGGGGCTGATCCACATTCACGAGGATTGGAACGACGCGATCCGCGTGGGCGGCGCCGACAAATACACCTCTACCGACCCCAAGGGTCTTGCCGCCTTCATCGAGCTTTGCCACAAGAACGGCATTAAGGTGCTTCCCTATTTTTCCACGGGCTTTTTCGACGTGCGCGACCCCGATATGCGCGAGGAATTCTATCACCCCAAGCGCCCGACACTATTCTCGAGACACTTCAAATTCACGGGCTGTGACCCCAAATCCCCCGAATGGACGACCTTCGTTCTTGAAAAGATGAAGGGTATCCTTGACAATCACGATTGGGACGGCATCTATAACGATATGGGCTACCCCGACGATGCAAATTTCATTGACGGATACATTCAAAACGACCCCTATATCGAGGATACGATGGCGCGTATCTACTCTGCCGTCAAGGAGCGCGGCGGCATTGTGAAGGTGCATCAGGGTGCGTGCATCGCGCCGCGCGCCAACACCAAGATTTACGATTACCTGATCGTTGGCGAAAGCGTTGCCGACCCCGCCGAGCTTCGTCGCTCCGCCACCTTCCAGCCCTATATTACCCCCCTCACCGACTTCTGGTTCTACAAGGGCGAGCCCGACGAGGTATTTGCCCGCACCATTCCCTTTATGCAGTTTGAAAACCGCTACGACGGCCGTCCCTTCACGGGCGAGCGCATCACCGTGCCGGGCATTGATTACACCTTTAACAAGATCGACAACCGCATGGATATGTACGTTGCCAGCAAAAAGTGGTATGACGAGCATCCCGACGGGCCCTACACGTACAGCGAATGGTCGTCGGTGCCCGATGATGTGGCACACCGCGACAAGTGGGCGTCGTACATGGCGCTTTACCGCCCTATGGTAGAGGAAAACTCGCACGTTCTTGCCGATATCACCGACAGCACCCTGTTGCTTGGCAAAAAGCCCGACAGCATTGTGATGAGCCTGTTTGTGAACAGCGAATGTTATTTGGTGGTTTCCAACGTGGGAGAGAAGCCCCAAAAAGTAACCCTTGCCGAGGAATGGATCGATCGCGAAAGCGGCAAACCCGTGCGCGAGTTGACACTGGGCAAATGCGAGCTTTCGTTCCTTGTCAAGCCGCAATGATAAAAAAGAGCCGCAAAGCGGCTCTTTTTTGCTTTCTTTCTCTTGCAAACCGACGCTCGCGGTGTTACAATAAAATCAACACCAAAAAAGGGGGACTTTCCATGCTTACGGTCTCACATTTAACGAAACAATATGGCAAAAATCTTGCCTGCAACGATCTTTCCTTCCACGTGGATCGCGGCAGCATTACCGTGCTTCTCGGTCCTAACGGTGCGGGAAAATCAACACTTCTCAAATCCGTCACGGGCTTTTTGCGTTACGGTGGCGAGGTGCTGGTGGACGGCATCCCGAACAAAACCGTTGAGGCAAAGCGCGTGATGGGCTACATTCCCGAAATTCCATCTCTTTACCCCAATCTGACGGTTGCCGAGCATATGGAATTCATTGCGCGCGCCTACCGTCTTACCGATTACAAGGCATTCGCCGAGGAGCTGCTCACCCGCTTTGAGCTTGACGACAAGAAAAAGAAATTCGGCGACGAGCTTTCGAAGGGTATGCAGCAAAAGCTGAACCTGTGCTTGGGGCTCCTGCCCCGTCCGCAGCTTTTGTTGATGGATGAGCCGATGATCGGTCTTGACCCTCACGCCATCAAGGAGCTGAAGACGATGATCGAGGAGATGCGCGCCGAGGGGCGCACCGTGCTGGTTTCCACGCATATGATCGACAGCATCGATATGCTGTGGGATCGCACGCTGATTATGCGGGGCGGTTGTCTTGTGGGCAACGTCACGCGCGAGGAGCTGGCGGCAAATCAGCAAACGCTTGAGGAGCTGTTCTTCTCGCTTACCGAGGGTGGCGTGCAATGAAGCTGATTTTTTACTATCTGACACGCACCGTCAAAAACCAAATTCGCAAGATTTTCCGCACGTGGGTGGCTGTTTTCCTTCTGGTCTGCCTTGTATTCGGTCTTTTGTGCGGTCTTGGCGCGGCGGCGCTGGAGTCGTTATTTGAGGACGACAGCGCGGACGAGGAGATCACCGAAACCGTGCCCGAGGAAGAAGAACTCATACTGACCGAGGAAGAAAAAAGCGCCGTGCTCGAGCTGATCACGGGCGGCGTGGTGCTGGCGGTGCTGTTTTTCAGTGCCTTTCTTGCCGATAAAAACGGCGGCTCGATCTTTTTGATGGCAGACGTCAACCTCTTGTTTGCCGCCCCGTTAAAGCCCCAATCGGTGCTTTTGTTCCGCCTCATTATGCAGGCGGGTACTTCGATCATTGCCACCATTTATATCATCTTTCAGATTCCGAATCTGGTGATCAATCTGGGGCTTGGCATCGGCACGGGGCTTGCGCTGATCGGCGCGTGGTTCTTCCTGATGATCTACGCCAAGCTGATTTCGGTTCTGCTGTATACGCTCTCATCCACCTATCCGCGCGTAAAGCGCTGTCTGCGCCCCGCGCTGTGGGCGCTACTGCTTCTCATTGGCGGTGGCTATTGGCTGTCGGCACAAGGTGCAGAAAACTATTTTGTGGCGGCACTTTCCTATTTTAACGCCCCCGTTACCCGCTATATTCCCGTGTGGGGGTGGCTGAAGGGATTTGTGCTCTTCGCCGCCGAGGGGCACATTGCGGGCGCACTGCTCTCGCTTGCCGCACTGCTTGTTGCGGCGGTACTGCTGGTGCTGGTGATCTGGCGCATCAAAGCCGATTTTTATGAGGATGCGATGGCACGCTCAGAGGAAACTGCCGAGCTGCAGCAGGCGGCAAACGCAGGAAAGGCACAGATGAAGCAACGTAAAAAGGATCGCAGCGAGCGCCTTTCGCGAGGCGGTCTGTCACAGGGTGCGGGCGCCAGCGTTTATTTTTACAAGGCGATGTACAACCGCTTCCGCTTTGCGCACCTGCGCGTGTTTACCAAAACAAGCGAAACCTATCTGCTGTGTGCCGTGGGGCTTTCCCTGCTGTTGCTGTTCGTCATCAAATCCCCCGTGTTTGTCGTTGTTCCCCTGGTGCTTGGCGGTCTGAGCTTTTTCCGCTCGCTCGGCAATCCCATTGCCACCGATATCGAGAAGGAATCCTTTTTCCTTGTGCCCGATACCGCACACCGTAAGGTGCTGTTTTCCTTCGCGGCGGGCGTTTTGAACGCGGTGCTTGATCTGTTGCCCGCCTTTTTGGTGGCGTGCGTGCTGCTGCGCCCCGATCCCCTATCGGCGCTGGTGTGGTTCTTGGTGGTGGTATCGCTTGGTGCCTATTCGGATAGCGTGGGAATGTTTATCGACCTGTCGCTTTCCACGGGACTTTCGCAGATCGTCAAATCCCTTGTGCAGATCCTGTTTATCTATTTCGGACTGATCCCCGCGGTGGTACTGATCGTGCTGGGCTTCGCGCTTGATAAACTCTTGCTGTTCGCTCTGCTTTGTGTGCTGTTTAACCTTGCACTGACCGCCATTTCGCTTACCGTATCGCCACTTTTTGTAGAAAACGGACGGAAATGATTCAAAAACAAAAGACCCGAAGCCGCGGCTTCGGGTCTTTTGTTTAGGATGCATCCTCGTAGTTCGTATCCTCACCAAGGCTTGCCATCGCGTCACTGTCTAAATAGTCGGTGGGGTCAACGGCAAGACCGTTTACCGTCATTTCCACGTGCAGGTGCGGCTCCTCGGCAACCTCTACCATAGCGCTCTCGCCCACGGTACCGATCACGTCGCCCGCCTTCACGGCGGCACCGATCACCACTCCCTCAGGCAGCTCGGTCGACAGATTCTTATAAATGGTATAGGCATCGCCGCTGTGTGCTACTGCCACGCACTTGCCCATATACACGTCATCCCATACCTGCGAGATCACGCCATCCGCCATCGCCGATACGCTGGCGCCCGCCACCGTACCGATATCCAGCCCTACGTGCATGCGGTAATCCTTCATTGTCTCGGAAAACACCTGCACGTCAACGTGGTGCGATTTCTGCAAAACCCCGTCAACGGGTAGCAAAAAACGGGTGGGAAGTGCGCCCGTTTCAGTGTCGCCCTTGTCGCCTTCGTCATCCCCGTCATCGGGATCGTCGGGCAGGTCGGGCGTTTCGTTCCCGTCATCATCGGGGTCGGTCACACCTGCGGGCTGACTGTAGCCTGCATCGTAATCGTTATCCACGGCGCGGTTGGCGATCACGGTGGTCACAATGATCGCCGTCAGCACCAGAAACATTGCCGTTACCGTAATGGCAATGGCGCGTGCGCCCTTGTCCTCACGCAGCTTCATAAAAATATTGTTCTTTTTCATCGTTGCTCTCCTTTTTTTGTGCTGCTTCTATTTTTGCCACGTTTTCCACACTTATACGGCATGGACAAAAATTTCTGCACAAAAACCGGATGCATCTCTTCCCCCGAAACGGTAAATAAAAAACGCTCCCACGTGGGAGCGTTTTATATTTTTAAAGCCCCAGCAGGGCGGCAAGCCCTGTCAGGTCAAACAAGCATCCGAAAAGGATTCCCGTGAAAAGCAGAACGCCCGTCAGCAACAGATTTTGCTTGTGGTGCTTATTGGTGCGGAACAGCACCAAGAGTCCTGCGCCCGCACCCGTGAGGAGCCCTGCCAGCATGGCACCACCCGACATGACACCGCGCGTCCAGAGCGTGGCGATCAGCACCGATGCCGCACAGTTGGGCACAAGACCCACCAGCGCCGCGCACAGCACGCCCACCACGGGGATATCGGAAAGGAAGGCGCCGATGCGTGCCTCGCCGATAAATTCAAATGCGCCGCCGAGCAAGAGATTAATCAGGAACACAAAGCCAAAGATCTCTACCGTATGTATGAGCGACGACAGCCAGATGCCGCGCTCGCCGCAATGACAGTTTTCCTCGGCGCAAAGCTCCTCTACCTCGATGCCGTGCCTGTGATCGCGCATCAGAAAATCAATCAGGAAACCGACCGCCAGCGCCACCAACAGCTTGATGCCAAGCACCGCAAGGATGCGCGTGGGGGCAACACCCTCGCCCAAAAAGATGGGCAACATCTCGTCAGACGTAGCAAGAAACACAGCAAGCAATGTGCCGGGGGTGATGACGTGACCCGCATAAAGTCCTGCCGCCGCCGCGGAAAATCCGCACTGCGGCACAAGCCCCAAAAGCCCGCCGAAGAAGGGACCCGCCTTGCCTGTTTTGGCGATCGCGCCCTTGACGCGCTCGCCCGCCTTATGCTCAAGCAATTCCATGGCAAGATAGGTGAGAAACAAAAAGGGCAGCAGCCACACCGAATCGAGAAGCGCGTGCTCAAATATATGCCAAAGGGTATGCCACATTACGCTTCACCCCCCTTTGCCGCGCACTGCGCGCAGGTGCCGTACAGCACGCTCTGGCCGCGATCCACCGAAAAGCCGTGCGCGCGAAGGAGATGCTCTGCAATCTCACGGCTGCAGCCGCACTCCAGATGCGACAGCTCGCCGCAGACCGTGCATTGCAGGTGGAAATGGTGGTCGCAGGCGCGACCCGCGCCCACGTATTGATAGATGTAGCCCGCCTCGGCGCGGAATTTTCTGACCTCGCCTGTGGCGCACAGCTCACCCAGCATACGGTAAACCGAGCTTTGCGCAGGCGCATCCTTCTCGCCCGCCAGTGCCTCGCAGATGGCTTCGGCGCTTTGCGGGGTGGCGCTTGCTTCTTTTTTTAAATATTCCAGCAGGCGCGTGCGCCCCTTGGTGTGATAGTGCTTTTTTTCCATATACGCTCCAAATTGAGAACAGTTCTCATATTGTAGCATATCGCGCGCCGTTTGTCAATAGAAAAAAGCCCCGTTTCGGGGCTTTTTTACAGTTTTCCAAAGCCTGCCAGCATCACGCCGCCTCGCAGGGTGAGTGTTGCAAAGGATGCATCGGCATCGCCAAGACTGCCGGGGCAGACCACCAGCAAGGGCTTTTCCAGCATCACGCCGCCCACGGTGCTGCCTGCGGTCAGCGTTTTTTCAAACGGGATATGCGTGTGCCCGTAAAGCAGGGCATCTGCCCCCGCGCCCACGGCGGCACAGATCGCCGATTCCAGCGAATATTTCACCCCATAGCGGTGCCCGTGCGTGAGGAAAAAGCGCAAGCCTCCCACCTCCTCGACACGGCGCTCGGGAAGATCCGCACTGCCGAAGAAATCACAGTTGCCGCGCACGGCGCGCACCGAAAGATCGTCAGGAAGTGCATCAAGATCGCGCACACCGTCGCCAAGGAAAAAGACAAGATCGGGGCGCACGCGCTCTGTCAGTGCCGAAAGGCGATCGCGCTTGCCGTGCGTATCGGATGTTACCAGAATCACCATTGTCTTCTCCTTTCTTTTGTCAGCGCGCCGCGCGCCGCTCCAGCCGTTGCATCAGCGCCGCAAGAGGGGTTACCAGCGTGCAGGCGGCAATATTACCAACGGCGTGCGTGATATCAAACAGCGAACCCGCCGCGATCCACGTGATCATTCCCTTCACATCCAGCCCGAATAAGAGCGCCTGTGCGGGTGCATACAGAATGCCAAACAGAATACCGTGCAGACCGCCGATGACAAGATAGCAGACTGCCGTCGCCCACCGAGGCAAGCGACGGGGCACAAGCATGGTCAGTGCCCACGGCAGCAGCCACACGTAAAGGTATGGCAGCAGCCACGGCGAAAAGCCGTTGAACAAGAGTGTCAGCAGCACGAAGATGTAGATCGGCACCAACGCCTTTTTGCGGTACACCACGGTGAAGGTGATGATGAACATATCCAGAAAATGAATGTTCGGTGCCCACTCCATCAGCAGCTTCGAGCAGAACATCAACGCGCCTAACATCGAAAACACGCAGAGCTCGCGCACCGAAAGCCACTGCCCGTGGCGCTTTTGGGGAGTCAGGGACGGTTCGGTCGCCCCTCTTTTTTTGGGATCAGAATTCATTTGTCTTCTTCAGCTCGTAGCTGTCGCCGTCCGAAATCTCAACGCCGTCAATGCCCGTGGGGGTGGCAACGCCATCCTTAAAGATGCCCCACCAATAGCCGCTGTCAAATTTGACCTCCATACCGTTGACCACCTCAAGCGTCAGACCGTAAGGTCCCTCGGTACCGTCGATCAGATCATGCTCGTCCATCGCCTCGCGCAGGGTGTCCTTGTCGGTGTGAATGGTAAAGGTCAGGGATTGCTCCTCTGCCGTTACCACAACGGTAATGGTCTTCTCTCCCTTGCCGAATTCCTTGTCGCTGGTGTAGGTAGCATTTTCCCAGATGCCGGTTTTCTCAACGTCGGCACACGCCACGAACGATACCGTCATAACAAGTGCAAGAATCAGCAACAACGCGGATGTCAGTGTCTTTTTCATTTTTTGTTTTCCTTCTTTCGTTTTTTTGACAAAACGAATGATACAAAAAGCCCCCCACGGCGATAGCCGAAGGGGAGACACGCCAAAAAAACGGTGCCGAACTTCACCGTTTTTCGCAATGTTCCCCCCAAAATTACCCGAGGGCGTTTTGCGGCACGGGACGATGAGCATTCCGACTTTGACGGTAATGGCTGTTGCGACGGGTTTGCACCGCACTTTCCTCATCCCCGCCCTGCCGCAGCAGGGCGATTGCACGGTGGGCGTTGCCCCCGTGCCGAACCGTGTTCACTCTATTTTGTTGTCGCATATTGCGACATGTTTATTATAGCGCGCCGCGCGCACCTTGTCAAGGGGTTTCCAACACCTCAAAAAGGACGATTGTTGCGCTGACTGTGGCGTTTGCGGCGGCGATCGGTGTGCCGTCCTCCTGCAGGGTCAAGGTAAAGCCTTCCCCCGTGACCACGCTGTGTCCTGCCTCGTCAAGCGAAACCTCTGTCACCTCGCCCCCGACAGGCAGAAGATGTAGCAGGGGCAAAAAGCCCTCGGCGCTGATGCCGGCCACAGAAAGGTCTCCCACGGAAAGCGACAGCTCGCCCGCGGGCGATTGCGTCACCACCGTACCCGAAAGCGATGCGGGTGCATAAAATGTGAGGGTAAGTGTGCGAACGCCATCGCCATTCAGTGCATCTGCTTCCAGCACCGCGCCGAACGGCACGCCGTTCATCTCCCCCGCGATATCGGCGCGGTACGCGCCGCGAAAGGGGGCAAACAAATCCTTTTCCCGATCGCACGCGCCGAAAAGGGTCAGTAACGGAATCAAGCAAAGGGTCAGCAATATGCGAATCACTTTCATAAAACCACCTCGCCCAAGGGATGTAAAAAACTTTATGCCGCAAAATAAGCAAATAGACTTGTCACAGGACAAAAATTGTGCTATGATGAAAGGAGAGACAAGGCTTGAAAAAATCGGTTTTTTTAAAAACGAGAGTTTTTGCTACGGTCGACACCGCCGCGCTTGCGCGCAATTTCCGTCTGCTTTCGGCGCACGCGCCTCGCAAGCGCATCATTGCCGTGGTCAAGGCAAACGCCTATGGGCACGGCATCGGCATCGCGGTTCCCACCCTGCTGGCGGCAGGCTGTCACAATTTTGCGGTCGCCACCCTTGACGAGGCGCTGGCGGTGCGCGCCCTTGCGCCCGATGCCGACATCCTGATCCTTGGCTATACGCCGCCTGTACACGCCGATATGCTGGCAGATGCGCGCCTTACGCAAACCGTCTTTTCGCTGGACTATGCCCGCGCGCTTGCTACGCGCGGGCGGCGCATTTCTGTACATCTGAAGATTGACGGCGGTATGTGTCGCCTCGGCTTTTCCCCCCGCGACAAGCGCGGGATCCTGGCGGCGCTTGCCTGCGCACCGCTGACTGCCACAGGCATTTACACCCACTTCCCCGTGGCAGACAGCAACCCCACCGCCACACAGCACGCTCTGGCGCTGTTTACCCGACTTCGTGCCGAAATTTCGGCACACGGATACCCACTTTTTGCACACGCGGCGGCATCCGCGGCACTGCTGTCACTGCCCGACACCGCGCTTGACGGCGTGCGCCCGGGACTGGCGCTCTATGGCATTGCACCCGTTCAAACCTCGCTGCCGCTCTCGCCCGTGCTGTCTCTGCACGCGCCCGTGGTACAGATTCATCGCGTGCCGCGCGGCACGCCCATAGGATACGGCGGCGACTTTGTCACCAAGCGCCCGTCACGCATCGGCACCCTTCCCGTGGGCTATGCCGACGGATTCCCCCGCGCGATGCAGGGCTTTCCCTTAACGCTTTGCCACGCGGGCAAAGACTTCCGCATCTTCCCCGCAGGTCGCATCTGCATGGATCAGATGACCGTCGACCTGACCGACACCCCCGCGCGCGTGGGGGATACGGTAACGCTCTGGCGCGATGCCCGCGCCCCCGCCGCCCACCTTGATACCATTCCTTATGAAATACTGACAGCCCTCTCACCCCGCGTGACACGGCTGATCAAAGAGGAGCACCTATGAACACATTTTACGAAAAGCAATATGATGATTTTCGCTGTCGCAAATACTATGCGGGCGAAAAGCGCCTTGACAAGGAGCCGCATATGCACTATCACATTGAGCTGGTCGCCCTTGCCGAGGGCAAGACCGAGGCGTATGCCGACACCGAGCGCTGTGTGATCGAGGGGGGCGATATCTTTGTTTCCTTCCCCAACGCCATTCACCGCTACATCTCGTACGATACCGAGCGCTTCTATCTCCTCTTCGTCAATCCCGACCTGATCCCCGAGCTTGCCGAGGTCTTTACCACGCTCCGTCCGACCACCGCATTGCTGAAGGGTGCGGCGCGTGACCCCGACATTTTCGGTCTGATCGCGCGGCTCTCGCGTGAGCAGGGCAAGGACGATGCCTTTGCCGCTGTGCGGCGCAAGGGGTATCTCCTGTCGCTGTTTTCCCTGCTGCTTGCCCGCATGGAGCTGGTGGAAAACGATTCGGACGATCTGCACAGTCTGAAGGCGCTGGTCACCTATTGCACGCAGAATTACACCAAGGATCTGTCGCTTGCCATGCTTGAGGAAGAGCTGCACATCAGCAAATACTACATCTCGCACCTCTTTTCGGACAAGCTGGGCATCGGCTTTATCGATTACATCAACTCCCTGCGTGTGTCGTTTGCCTGCCGTATGCTGCGGCACACCGATAAATCGGTGACCGAGATCGGCGGTGAGGCAGGCTTTGGCACGCTTCGCACCTTCAATCGCGCCTTTCAAAAGCAAATGGGCTGTACCCCCGGCGAATACCGCCGCCAACAAAAGGAGAACGTAACATGAAACGCATTGCATCCTTCTCGGTCGATCACGATAAGATCGTGCCCGGTATGTATATCTCGCGCATCGACGGCGATATCACCACCTTCGATCTGCGCACCCGCACGCCCAACGCGGGCAACTATATGGACAACGTCACCATGCACACCGTCGAGCATATGCTTGCCACGCTGCTGCGCGGGGGCGAGATCGGCGACAGTGTGATCTACTTCGGCCCGATGGGCTGTCGCACGGGCTTTTATCTCCTCACGCGCGATGTGGCACCCGAACGGGTGCTGACGGTACTCAAAAAAGCACTTGCCGACACGGTTGCCTTTGCGGGCGCGGTGCCCGGTGCCAGCAGGCAGGAATGCGGCAATTACCGCGAGCTGTCGCTGGATGCCGCCAAGCAAGAATGCGCCGCGTATCTTGCGGTGCTAGAGCAACACAAGGGGGATTTTTCGTATGCAGAATAACGAATTGATCGGCATCATCGGTGCCATGGAAATTGAGGTGGAAGCACTGCGCGCTCTGATGACCGACGCGCGCGACGAGGTGGTCAGCGGCATCCGCTTTACCGTTGGCACGCTGGAGGGCACGCCTGCCGTCTGCGCGGTTTGCGGCGTGGGCAAGGTGGCGGCGGCAATGGTTGCCGAGGCAATGATTCTGCGCTTTGGCGTGACCCGCCTTCTCAATACGGGCGTTGCGGGCGGCCTTGGCGAAGGGCTTGTGGTGGGCGACATTGTGGTTGCCGATGCCGTGGTCCAGCACGACATGGATACCACCGCCCTTGGCGACCCCGCAGGTCTGATCTCGGGTCTTGGCATCGTTAAGATTCCCGCCGATCCCGTTTTCGGTGCCACCCTACAGGCGGCAACCGTTGCCGCGGGATTTGTCCCCCGCGTGGGCACGGTGGCATCGGGTGACCTTTTCGTGGCAAAGGACGAGGACAAGGCGCGCATCAAGGCGCAGTTCGATGCCGTTGCCTGTGAAATGGAAGGCGCCGCGATCGGACAGGTTGCCTACACCAACGGCGTGCCCTTTGCTGTGCTGCGCGCCATTTCTGACGGGGGCGACGGTATGGAATTTTCGGAATTCGTGGGACTTGCCGCCGAGCGCTCGGTAGCGGTTACGCGTGCGCTTCTTGCCCTTCTGTGAGGTAAAAACGATGAAACGTATCTTGATTTTACTGCTCACCCTCTTCTCGCTCACGCTTCTTTTCGGCTGTGACCGCGGGGAAACCCCGCCCCCCGAAGAAGGCGGCTCCAATCCCCCCGCCGCACAAAAGGCGACCTTTTATAACGGAGACAAGAGCGACCAATTTGCCATTGCCGAGGACGTTCATACGCTGATCCTGCCCGCTGCCCCCCAAATGAACGGCGCCACCTTTATCGGCTGGGTGTACGAGGGGGAGGAGGGCGATGTGCTTTACCACGCAAACGCATCCTTCACCGATCTGCCCGAAACGGGTGACCTTGTCTTCCGTGCGCTTGGCGTGCGCCTTGCCACAGGCGAGGCGGCAACCCCTTCTCTTACCGAGGAAACGCTGACCTTTTCCGCAACTCTTCACGGCGAGGATTACCGCAAGCTCGCCTCGCTTGTGGGTACGGAAAACATCACCGTCGGGTTGCTGATCGCTCCTTACGAGCATGTAACGGGCGGTGATCGCACCTTTACGCTTTCCTGCGGTGCACAGGGACTTTTGAACCGTGTCAACACGCTGTCCCCCGAGGGCACCAACGCTTATTACTCGCTTTCGGGCACCAGCGAAGCCATTGCCCCTTCCGATATTTTGGAAAAGCTGGCGGGACGTGCCTATCTTTCCTGCACGTTTGGCGGCGAGACCGTGACCGCCTATGCCCCCTATTATCCTCTGAACCACACCTGCACGCTGTACGGTGCCAGCGCCGCGGGCTATGAGGTGCTTGCCGCCGCAGGCGCGGACGAAGCAACCCTTGCTCCACTCAAGGCGCGCCTTGACCGCGTGGTCAGCGTAGGCATCTCCTCGGGTGGCAGTATCCTGCAGGAGTATTCGCTCAACAATGTCGACTTTTTCAATTTCGAGCATTATCAGTCGCCCTACACCCTTTCCGCGGTGCTTACCAACACCCCCGAGGGCTACACCACCTACGTGGTGACGGGCGCCACCGCAAATGCGCATATGACCGTGACCGCCTATTTCATCGGTCGCTCCTACCGCGCGCCCGCCCCCGCCGAATGGCAATCGGACGGCATCTATATCGCGGTGGAAAACCCGAAGGCGTAACTCAAAAAAGGACGGAGACATCCGTCCTTTTTATCATCTTGCAAAATCCGACAGGATGTGCTATACTACATATATATTGTTATAATGTGGGACAACCCACAGGAAAGAGGGCTTTATGGAGCGCGTTTCCAAGGAAAATTACTATCTGGATATTGCACAAACGGTTTCCGAGCGTGCAACCTGTCTGCGCCGCCGCTTCGGTGCAATCATCGTAAAGAACGACGTCATCGTTTCGACGGGATACAACGGTGCGCCCCGCGGGCGCAAGAACTGCTCGGATCTGGGCTTTTGCTACCGCGATCAGATGCAGATCCCGCGCGGCGAGCGCTATGAGCTTTGCCGTTCGGTGCACGCCGAGCAGAATGCCATCATCGCCGCACCCCGCGAGCAGATGCTGGGCGCGACCCTGTATATGGTTTGCACCTCGCCCGAGGATGGCAGTGTGCAGGGCGGCTGCAACTCGTGTATGATGTGCAAGCGCGTGATCCTGAACGCAGGCATCTCCACCGTAGTGGTGCGCGATACCGCCACCGAATACCGTGTGATCAACACCGCCGATTGGATCGAGGATGACGATTCGCTCAGCGGCAAATTCGGCTATTGAGGAAGCGACTGTAAAAGAAAAAACAAGAGTCATCGGCTATGCCGTAATGATCGCCGTCCGTGTGGCGATCGCAATGGCTTCGACAGACACGGCTGACCCTGCCAATGTGTATAGCTGCCGCAACTTTTTGAAGGCGGGCTATACGTTCCATTCGCGCAAGCAAAAATACGGCGGCCTTGTGCGTGATATTTACTGTAAACAAATCAAAAAAGCGTAACCTTGCGGTTACGCTTTTTTGATTTGTTAAAGGATGTACGGCAGATACGGGTCGCTTATTACGGCACTTGGTCGGGGATATATTCCATAATATCCTCAACGCGGCAGTCAAGCGCCGCACACAGCTTATTCAGGGTCTTGGTCTCGATATTGTCATTTGCCTTCAGGCGGCGCACGGTCTTGCTGTCAATGCCGCAATCCTCGCGCAGCTGATAGGTCGATACTCCTTTTTCGCGCATCACCTTCCATAATTTTTCAAACACGATCATAGCAACGCCCCCTTGACAATTATTATTATGGGGGTTATAATCTTTATTATTAAGGGGATATAATCCCCATAAGAGGTAAGTTATGGATGATAAAAGCAAGAAAAAACGCGTCGGTGACGAAGCCGAAAAACGGCTGGAACGGTTGAACGAAATGCTTTCCCGTTTGCAAATTTCCCCGATGACGGCAGAGGAATTTGCGGCACTGGAACGGGATATCGACAACTTCGAAAAATGATTTTTGAAGGGTTCGAGATGTGCGAAATGCAGAAGGCGCTTTGCGGCATCCTGCTGCCTGCTTTAAAAAAGGGCACGCCATTCGGCGCGCCCTTTTTTGGAGCAGGCAACGGGAATCGAACCCGCAGCATCAGCTTGGGAAGCTGAGGTTTTACCACTAGACTATGCCTGCGAACAGTATTATTATAGCCCACAAAATGGCACTTGTCAATGCCCAAGGGTAAGATTTTTTCAAAACAAAAAGGGGCGTTTCGCCCCTTTTTGTCAGCCCTCGTCAGCTTTTCGGAAAACACGTCACGGTGGCGTTTTGGAAAACGTCGTTGCCCGCCTCAACCGTCATGGCGGCGCGGGTGCTTTGCCATTCGGTCTCGCTGCCCGTAAAGTGCAGCTTCAGCGCGGCACTGCCCCCCGTATAAAAGGCACCGTACCCCACTTGCGAAAGCGGCGTGGAGATCGAAACCGTCGCAAGCGACGAGCAGTTGGAAAAAGCATTCTCATCGATCAGAGCAAGCCCCACGCCGCCCGACACGGTCTTCAGGCTCGTACAGTTTTCAAAAACGGCATACGGCAGTGCCGTAAGCGATGCGGGCAGGGTCACGGTTTTCAGGGCAGCCAGATTCTTAAAGGCGTATTCGCCAAGACCCGTTACCCCCTCTTCCACGGTTACGGTGGTGATATAAGAGAGCAGCTCTGCCCACGGGCGGCTGTCATTGCCCACATCCACTGTGGGAAAATCGGGCATGGCGCCCGTGCCACCGATGATCAGTTCACCGTCGGTCATCAGCTTCCAGGTGACGGTGCTCTCGCCCACGTCGCCCTTGAAGGCAACCTTGGGTCCCTCCGGCTCTCCGCCTTCCTCGCCACCCTCTGTACCTTCGGTCGGGGGCTCTTCGGGGGGAGCTTCCTCATCCTTGCAGGCAACCAGGCAAACACACAGCAGCAGTGCCAGAGCAAATACAAAAATGCGTTTCAACATCACAATTCCTTTCAGCAAAAGCGGGGTGCAATCACCCCGCTGATTTTCGTAAAATGTCAGAGAATCGGCGTACCGTCCGCACGAAACAGCGGCAGCTTTTCCAGATAAATGATGTCATCGCGGTCGGCGGCATCACCCTCGGCAAGGATGGTCATACGACCCACGATATTGCCGCCTGCGGCGTTGACCAGCTGCTCGATGGCGTGCAGCGATTCACCCGTGGAGATCACATCATCCACGATCACGATGCGTTTTCCGCGCATCAGCTCGGCATCGGTGCGGTCCAGATACAGATGCTGGGTCTTTGCCGTGGTGATCGAGCGGACCTCAACCTCCATCACATCCGACATATACAGCTTGGGCGCCTTGCGCGCCAGAAAATATTTCTGGTTGCCTGCAAGACGTGCCATCTCGTGCACCAGCGGAATGCCCTTTGCTTCTGCCGAGATCAGATAATCGTAGGCGGGCGCGCGCTCCAACAGCGCCTTTGCGGTAGCGGTGGTCAGCTCGGGGTCGCCGAAAATGACGAACGCGCCGATCGACAGCTCGTCGCTGATGGGGCAAAGGGGCAGGTCACGGTCAAGACCCGCTATGTTCATACGGTATGCCTTTTGGCTCATAATAGCTTCTCCTTATAATGAACAAATTAATTTTTCAATAGCAGAATAATCGCCGCGCAGGCGCTTCAGCTCGCGGTCGGCATCGGTGGCAAGGCGGATGGCGCGGGCAAGGCGTGCGGGATCGGTGCGACCCGCGGCGCGGGCAACAAGCCCCGCCTTGTATTCGTGCACGCGCAGGGCTTCGGCAATCTCGCGCTTGCCCTTGCCCGCATCCAGCAGTACGCGTGCCGTTTGCATCTCGCAAAGCGTGCGCGACAGCTCGCCCAGCACTACCGTGGGATCGACACGCTCGAACTTCATCACAGCAAGCACCGAAAGTGCCTCGCGGGTCTTGCCGTCAAGAATGGCATTGGAAAACGCAAAGGCATCGGCGCTGACAGCAGGCACTGCAACCGTTGTTACGTATTCGCGTGTGACAACCGTTTCGCCCTTTGCAAGCACAAAGCAGGCAAGCTTTTCAATCTCATTTGCCAGCTGATACATATCCCGCCCTGCATAGGCGACAAGATAGGCACAGACATCGGGCGCGGCGCTGACACCGCGATGGGCAAAATGCTTGCCTGCCCACGCCGCAAGGCGCGCATCGGTTGATGCAGGAAACTGCACGGGGGTCGCCACCTCGCCAAGCTTTTTGAGCATCGCCGAGGGCTTTTTGGGCAAGTACCCCTCATCGATCAGGCCTGCCGCCACCTCGATGATGATGGTATTGTAATCGTATTCGGGCAACAGCGAAAGCGCCTCAATCAAGGCATCTGCGTCGCTTGGCTTCATGCGCGTGAAATCGAATCCGCGCAGCAACACAAGTCTTGCCTCTGCCATCATCGGGGGCGGACTCATCGCATCCAGCAGCTTATCGGGGGTAAAATCAAGTGCATCGATGGTGATATCGTTAAACAGCGCAAACGAAGGATCGGGACACAGCCGCTCGCGGGTCTGCCGCACGGCAAACGCCTTCAGATAATCCTCTTCACCAAAAAAAAGGAATGCCTTTCCCGCCACGCGGTCAAGCTGCTTGCGATATTCGGCTTCGCTGATGATCTCGCGCATAAAGGCACCTCCTTTCCTTCCTTACAGTATTATTATACCCGCCGCCGCGCGCCTTGTCAATTCTCTTGTTGAATTTCGCGCCTCTTTTGTGAAATCTGCAAAAAACCACCTGTGCGAAAAAATGCGAATTTTGTTGCACGCGCGCGCAAAAAATATTGCCAAAACTATTGCACGCTAAAAAAAATGGTGTTATAATAAATTATCCTTTTTTATCGTTTATTTTACCGAGGAGGAAATATATATGCAGATCGTCAAACGTCCCGAAACCATGGAACGCATCACCACCCCCGCGCTTGCCAACGCGTTTATCGAGCAAGAGGTTGCCAATATCCGCGCACAGGTAGGCGACAAAAAGGTGCTTCTCGCCCTCTCCGGCGGTGTTGACTCCTCGGTGGTTGCCGCACTTCTGATCAAAGCCATCGGCAAGCAGCTGGTCTGCGTGCACGTCAATCACGGCCTGATGCGCAAGGGCGAATCCGAGCAGGTGATCGAGGTGTTCGGCAAGGCGCTGGATGCCAACCTTATTTATATCGATGCGACCGACCGCTTCCTGGACCTTCTTGCAGGCGTTTCCGAGCCCGAAAAGAAGCGCAAGATCATCGGCGCAGAATTCATTAACGTCTTTGCCGAAGAGGCATCGAAGCTGGAGGGTATCTCCTTCCTCGCTCAGGGCACCATTTACCCCGACATTCTGGAAAGCATCAAGCAGGCAGAGGGGAAAAAGGCAATCAAATCCCACCACAACGTGGGCGGTCTGCCCGAGGACCTGCAGTTTGAGCTGGTCGAGCCCGTCAAGCTCTTGTTTAAGGACGAGGTGCGCGTCGTCGGCGAGGCACTGGGTCTGCCGCACGGTATGGTATACCGTCAGCCGTTCCCCGGCCCCGGTCTTGGCGTCCGTTGCCTTGGTGCCATTACCCGCGACCGTCTGCACGCTCTGCGCGAGGCAGATGCCATCCTGCGTGAGGAGTTTGACAACGCAGGTCTTGCCGAAAAGGTTTGGCAGTATTTCATCGCCGTGCCCGATATCAAGAGCGTTGGCGTGAAGGACGAAAGCCGTTACGAGGGTTGGCCCGCGATCATCCGCGCCATCAACACCAAGGATGCAATGACCGCCACCATTGAAGAGATCCCCTACCCTGTGCTGCACAAGATCGTGGCGCGCATCACTGCCGAGGTTGAGGGTATCAACCGCGTGCTTTACGACCTGACGCCCAAGCCCACGGGCACCATCGAGTGGGAATAATCGATCTGTCCGATTTTGTTACCAAATAAATTAAAGCAACGGCAGGAACGCAAGCGTTCCTGCCGTTGCTTTTTCTGGAATGTCAAATTTTCTATTGACAAAAGCAATACTTCGTGATATGATGTATTACGCAAGGAGGAGTATGCTAAGGACATCCAATTAAAACGCGGACTGCTTGATGTATGCGTATTAGCCGCGATCAAAAACGAAGATTCCTACGGCTATCAAATCATCAAGGATATGAAGCCGTATATCGAAATGTCGGAATCGACGCTGTACACGATACTGAAGCGCTTGGAGCTTTCGGGAATGCTGACGGTACGCACCGCTGAGCACGGGGGAAGACTGCGCAAATACTATCACATCACAAGCAGGGGTCTTGAGCGCATAGAGGAATTCAAGAACGAATGGCGTGAGGTGATGTCGATTTATCAATTTGTGATAAAGGAGGATGAAGGAAATGCGTAAGTTGGAATTTCTCAATCAGCTTCGGGCAAAGCTTGTTGGCTTGCCCCGGCAAGATGCCGAAGAGCGCCTTGCTTTTTACGGCGAGATGATCGACGACCGCATTGAAGACGGTCTCACCGAGGAAGAAGCGGTTTTGGATATTGGCTCGGTGGATGAAATATACGAGCAGATCATAGCCGATATTCCGTTTACCAAAATCGCAAAGGAACGCATCAAGCCGAAAAGACGACTGCTGGCGTGGGAGATCGTGCTGTTGGTGCTTGGCTCTCCGATATGGCTTTCGCTGGCGATCGCCGCATTTGCTATCATACTTTCACTTTACGTGGTGCTGTGGTCCCTGATCGTTTCTGTATGGGCTGTTTTCGTTTCGCTTGTTGCTTGTGTCATCGGCGGAGCCGCGGCAGGCGTTATACTCGCCATTACGGGTAACGGTTTTATGGGAATTGCCATGGTCAGTGCGGGTGTTGTCTGTGCGGGGCTTGCCATCCTCTTATTCTTTGGATGCAAGGCGGCAACCAAAGGCACCCTACTGCTGACAAGAAAAATGGCTTTGGGTACAAAAAAATGTTTTGTGAGAAAGGAGAAGGCGCAATGAGCAAACACATAAAAATATGGCTTGTAGCAGCCATCTTACTCCTCGTGCTTGGATGCATCCTTTTTATCGGCACAATGTCCGTGTTGAAATGGGATTTTGCCGCATTATCAACAAGCAAATACGAAACAAACACTTATGAAATTACGGAAAGCATTTCGGCAATTTCGATTCATACCAACACCGCCGATATCCGCTTTATTGCTTCCGAGGATGCAACGTGCACCGTCATTTGCTACGAGCAAAAGAACGTAACGCATACGGTTACGGCTCAGGACGGCACACTTTCCATCGAGGTGGTCGATGCGCGCAAGTGGTATGAGCACATCGGCTTTCATTTCAAATCGCCAAGCATCACGGTGT
>JBGVCY010000053.1:0-2581 GCA_045119135.1 Eubacteriales bacterium
TTGTCCTAATAATTGAAACTTATTTTTCTCGCCTTAAAAGACGATCGGGCCGTCGCGCGCGACGGCAAATTCTTCAAAGTCTTCCTCGAACGCGGTGACTGATTGCTCTAACAGCTCGGCATCGGCCGCGGACATACATTCCACGATAAAGGCATCGCAGACCACCTGACCTTCAAATTGCGAATAACGATCCAAACTGATCTTGTAAACGCGCAGAAAATCCTTTTCAAAGGTGATTCGCAGTGTATCCTCAAGCTCGGTGCGAAGGGCAGTGCGCGCCTTTTTGTGATACTGATCAAAAAAGCCGATGTCTTCGTTTTCCTGTAGCTCGCTCAGGCGTTGCTTCAGCATATAGGGCTTATATCCAATTGCCACCACTGCGGCGGCAAGCAGGATTGCCAGCACCAGCAAAATGATGAGGATGATCTTCAATGCTTTTTTCATTTGATGCTCCTTAATGGTGTAGCTTTTTTATATGATAGCACGAAATGATCACAAAGTCAAGAAAAGGGAAGGGGCAAGGCAAACGCCTTTCCCCATTTCTGATTAACAGCCAAGCTGTGCGGAAAGCACTGCCGCGGCAGAGGAAAGTGCCTCGTCGATCTTGTCGGCGTTGACACCGCCTGCCATCGCATTGTCGGGGCGACCGCCGCCCTTACCGCCGGTAACGGCGGCAACGGCACCAACCAGCTTGCCCGCATGGGCACCTGCGGCAACAGCCGCCTTGCCTGCAATGGCAATAAAGTTGATGCGGCCTGCATCGGTAATGGCGATCACAGCAACGGTATCCTCGCACTCAGCCTTGATTTCGTCTGCCAGACTGCGTGCAATGTCCGCCTTCATACCATCAAAGCGAGCGGCTGCCAGGCGGACGGAGCCGATCTGCACTGCGCCCTTCATCAGGTCGTCGCGCTTCGAGGATGCCAGCTTTGCATTCAGTGCATCCAGCTCGCGGTGTGCGTGCTTCAGCTCGTCCTGCAGCTGCGCGGCTCGCTTTGCTACGTCAGCAACGTTCTGTGCCTTCAGCTCGCGTGCGGCATCGCGCAAGAGAGCATCCTTTTCGGCGATCAGCGCCAGCACGCCGCGTCCTGTAACCGCTTCAATGCGGCGAACGCCTGCTGCCACCGAGGTCTCGCTGACGATCTTAAACAGACCGATCTCGCCCGTGTTCGAGCAGTGGGTACCACCGCAAAGCTCGGTCGAGAAATCACCCATCTGTACCATACGAACGGTTTTGCCGTATTTCTCACCGAACAGTGCCATTGCACCGCGGCTCTGTGCCGTTGCAATGTCGGTCTCGGTGGTTTCAATGGTGTTTGCGGCAAGGATATGGGTGTTGACAAGTGCCTCTACCTTTTCGATCTCCTTGTCGGTCAGTGCGGCAAAGTGAGTAAAGTCAAAGCGGCAGACCTGGTCGCTGACATAAGAGCCTGCCTGTGCCACGTGATCGCCAAGCACCTGACGGAGCGCCGCCTGAAGCAGGTGCGCAGCCGAGTGGTTGCGTGCGATCGCCTTGCGGCGCATATCCTCAATGTCAGCCATCACGGTATCACCTACGGTAAAGGTGCCGTTTGCGACCGTGCAAAGGTGAATGTAAACACCGTCGGTCTTCTGCGTGTCATCCACGTGCAGCATCTTACCCTCGGCATACATCGTGCCGCGGTCGCCGATCTGACCGCCGCCCTCGCCGTAGAAGGGGGTACGGTCAAGAATGATGGTGCATTCACCCTCGTTGACCGAGTTCACAGCATTGTCATCCACCAGAATGGCAAGGATTTTTGCCTCAGTGCGGTAATCGGTATAGCCCGTGAATACCGTCTTTTGAAGGTCGGCAAGCAGGGATTTCGAGGAATCGCTCCAGCCGTTGATGTTAGCGCGAGCCTCGCGTGCGCGAGTCTTCTGCTGCTGCATCAGCTTAAGGAAGGTTTCCTCATCAATAGAAAGATGGCTTTCTTCCGCAATCTCGCGGGTCAGGTCAATCGGGAAGCCGAAGGTATCGTAAAGCTTGAATACCTCTTCGCCCGAAATGGTGTCGGCGTTCTTTTCAATCGCGCCGCGAATCAGGTTCGACAGGATCGAAAGACCTGCATCAATGGTGGCGTCAAAGCGCTCCTCTTCCATCGAAAGCACGCGCTTGATATAATCCGCGCGGGCAGAAAGCTCGGGGTAAGCGCCTGCGGATTCGCCGATGGCGACCTCGCAAAGCTCACAAAGGAAGGCACGGTTGATGCCAAGCAGCTTGCCGTGGCGGCAAGCGCGGCGAATGATGCGGCGCAGTACGTAGCCGCGACCCTCGTTCGAGGGAATCACGCCGTCGGCGATCATAAACATGGCAGAACGGATGTGGTCGGTGCAAACGCGGATCGAAATATCGTTTGCGTCATCCTTGCCGTAGGTCTTACCTGCAATCGTGCAAACGGTGTCCAGCACCTTGCGGATCGAATCGACCTCAAACATATTGTCAACGCCCTGCATAACACAAGCAAGGCGCTCAAGACCCATACCCGTGTCAATATTTTTCTGCGACAGCTCGGTATAGTTGCCGTTGCCATCGTTGTTGAACTGAGAGAATACGTTGTTC
>JBGVCY010000054.1:0-7154 GCA_045119135.1 Eubacteriales bacterium
CTATGCCCTGCGCCGCGAGGTCGGTATGGTATTTCAGAACCCCGATAACCAGCTGGTGGCAACCATTGTAGAAGAAGATGTTGCCTTCGGTCCCGAAAATCTTGGAATCCCTTCCGAAGAGATCCGTCGCCGCGTTGACGAGGCGCTTGCCATCGTCGGTATGAGTGACTACGCGCGGCACGAGCCGCACCGCCTGTCGGGCGGTCAAAAGCAACGCGTTGCCATTGCAGGGCTGATCGCTATGATGCCTTCCTGTATGATCTTTGACGAATCCACCGCCATGCTGGATCCCAAGGGTCGGCGAGAGGTGATTGAAACCTTTGAACGCTTAAACCGCGAACGCGGTATTACCGTACTGACCATTACGCACTATATGAGCGAGGCGGCGCGCGCCGATCGCGTGATTGTGCTGGATGACGGTAAGATTATTGCCGATGCCACACCGCGCGAGGTGTTTGCCAATCCCGAAAGGTTGGCGGCGGCAGGGCTTGACGTGCCGCAATGCACGTCGCTTGTACACGCGTTGCGCGCACGCGGCATTGCCATGGATGGAGAGCCTATCAGCACCGAGGAATGCGCTGATATGATCTGTCGCGCGTTGAAGGAGGTCAAGTAATGGCTACGATCTCTCTTGAAAACGTATCTTATATCTACGGTGCCAAGACCCCCTTTGAAATTGAGGCACTGGACTGTGTTAACCTGACCGTGCGCGAGGGAAGCGTAACGGGTATCATCGGTCACACGGGCTCGGGCAAATCTACGCTGGTACAGCTGCTCAACGGTCTTGAAAAGCCGACCTCGGGCAGGGTTTTACTGGATGGCAAGGATATCTGGGAAAATCCCAAGGATATGCAGAAGATCCGCTTCCGTGTGGGTCTTGTAATGCAGTATCCTGAATATCAGTTGTTTGAAGAGACCATTGCCGCCGACATCGCCTTCGGTCCCCGTAATATGGGGCTTGACGAGGAAGAGGTTCAGCGCCGTGTCAGCGAAGCTGCCGAATTTGTGGGGCTTGAAAAAGAGATTCTTGGCAAGTCTCCCTTCGATCTTTCGGGCGGACAGAAGCGCCGTGCCGCAATCGCAGGCGTTATGGCAATGCGCCCCGAGATTCTTGTCCTTGACGAGCCTGCTGCGGGTCTTGATCCGCGCGGCAGAGATATCATTCTCAACGGTATCCGCAATTACGGCAAGCAAACGGGATCTACTGTTCTGATCGTCAGCCACAGTATGGAGGACATGGCGACCTTCTGTGACGATATTATCGTCATGTCGGGCGGCAAGGTCTTCCTTTCGGGCTCACGGAACGAGGTGTTTTCGCACGCAAAGGAGCTTGAATCGGTGGGGCTTGACGTTCCGCAGATCACACGCCTTGCGCTGGCACTTGAGGCGCGCGGTGTCACCTTGCCGCACGGCATCTATACCGTTGAAGCGGCAACGGAAGCCATTTCACAATTATTTCAATAAAGGATCTTTTGCTTTAGAATGAAAAATATTTCATTGGGGCAGTACTATCCTGCCGATTCGCCCTTGCACCGATTGGATGCACGGATGAAGGTGATCCTTGCAGTGCTGTATATCGTTTGCACCTTTCTTTGCAAAAACGTAATCGCCTTCGGGGCGATGGTGCTTTCGGTGTTGTTGCTGCTACTCATCTCCCGTATTCCCGTTCGCACGGTGCTGCGCGCCATTCGCCCGATTCTGTTTATTATGCTGTTTACGGCAGTGCTGAACCTGTTCTTTACTACAGGAGAGACTCTTTTGTGGCAGTTTTGGCGCCTTCACATTTATAAAGAGGGTATTTACAATGCTGTTTTCATGGTGGTGCGCATTGTGGTGCTGATCATTTCGACCAGCCTGTTTTTGACCTATACCACCACCCCTATCCAATTAACCGATGCGATCGAAAGTCTGCTTTCGCCCCTGCGCGTTCTGCATGTACCGGTTCACGAATTTGCGATGATGATGACCATTGCGCTGCGCTTTATTCCGCTTCTTTCCGAGGAGACGGGGAAAATTATGAACGCACAGAAGGCGCGCGGTGTCGATTTTTCAAGCGGCGGTCTTATCAAGCGCGCTAAAGCGCTGATCCCGATCCTGATCCCTTTGATCGTTTCCTCATTCCGCCGTGCCGATGAGCTGGCAACGGCGATGGAATGTCGCTGCTATCGCGGCGGTAAGGGAAGAACCAAGATGACGGTACCGCACTTCCACGTGCGCGATGCAGTGGCGCTGGTGCTTGTGCTGGCGTTTGGCGCAGGTATCATTCTGCTGAATAAATTCGGCATTGGCTACACCCTGTGAGGTGCCTATGCAGACGAAGATTTTAGTGACTGTTTCCTATGTGGGAACGGCATATTGCGGCTATCAGGTACAGCCCAACGGTATCACCGTGCAGGAAATGCTGAATCGCGCGGCAGAAGCACTGTTTGGCTTCCCCTGTGATGTGGTGGGCTGCAGTCGTACCGACAGCGGCGTACACGCCCGCGGCTTTTGCGCTACCATTACCAAAAAGGGAGAAGGGTATTTGCCTTGTACGATCCCTGTTGATCGTATCCCTCGCGCCTTTAACGCGCACCTGCCGGCTGACATTGCCATCCAACGCGCACGCGTGGTGGATTGCGATTTCCATGCTCGGTATGATGTGCTGTCAAAGGAATATGAATATCTGATCCACAACTCGCACGAGCGCGATCCTTTTCTTGATAATCGCGCCTGGCAGATCCCTTCGCCCATTGATGACAATGCACTTTCTGCTATGCAACAGGCGGCAAGCGCTTTTGTCGGCACCAAGGATTTCTCGGCATTCCGTGCGGCGGGTGCCGACACGGCAGAGAAGGATGCCGTCAGAACGGTGTTTGATGCCCGTGTCGAGCGAAAGGGAAATTTGATATCCTTCCGCGTGCGCGCCGACGGATTTCTTTACCATATGGTGCGCATTATGGCAGGAACCCTGATCGCAGTTGCAACGGGCGATATTGCCCCTGCCGATATTGATACGATCCTTGCAAGCGGCGAGCGCCGCCGTGCGGGAATTACAGCGCCTGCTTGCGGTCTGTATCTTGACCGCGTATATTATTCATTTGATAAGGACTGATCCCCTTATTCAAGGGAAAGGAGAAAACTATGAACGGCGAAGAGAAAAAGACAACTGCCGTGGTGCCTGCCGCCACAAAAAGTGTGGAGTTGGTGAAAAAGGACGGGTATTGGGGTTTCGTTGCTTCCCGCTATACGCTGATCAAGCGTATCCTTGTGATCGCACTGATCCTTTTCATTGTTTTCTTTATGATCTTTTTCTCCCGTGCCTTTACCTATGACAGTCTGTTTTCCTTCTTCAAGGATCTGCAATCGGTGGCGGCGTTTGTGCCTTCCGATTATCAAACGGTTACGGCTACCTATCACGAAGGGGAAGAGTATGTGCTGGCATATCGCGGAGGCGTTGCCTTTGTCAACGGCAGAGGCATTGAAATCTATTCGCCCGATGGCAAGCGCTTGCTTGATGTTGAAGGGGAATTTACCGCACCGCGCGCAGTCTCCTCGCGCAAATATCTGCTTTCCTTTGATCAAGAAGGCAATACCTTTGTGGTAACAAGCGCCTATTCCAAGCTCTATGAGGGAAAGACCGATTTCCCAATCCTTGGCGCCGAGGTCTCGGATTCGGGACATTTCGCCCTGATCACGGGCTCCGATACGGCACTTTCGGTGGTTCTGCTGTATGATAGTAATTTTAATCTCATTCAGCGCTTTGAGCGCGCTTCGGCGACGGTAAGCGTTGCTATATCGGATAACGGCAAGCGCATTGCGCTGCTTGGTGCCGTTGCCGAGCAGGGAAAGATCGCCGCCAAATTGGATGTATTCAAGCTTGGCGAATCGGAGGCGGAAAACACGCTTCTGTTAGAGGACGAGATGCCGCTGTCGCTTGGATTTACCGACAATAAACACCTCGCATTGCTGACCAATCGAGCATTGACGTTTACGGAAATCGATCTGGACAAAAAAACGCGTTATTTGCTGAAGGACAGAACCATTGTCGACTTTACGGTCAATGCTGACGGCGCGGCACTTGTGCTGGAAGGAGATGCCCTGAAGGCAGAGCACACAGTGCTTGCCTTTGATGAAAAGGGCGAAAAAATATTGGACCGCCTTTTCAAGGGTGACGTGAAAGCCGTCGACCGAAAGGAAAATCAACTCTTCTTGCTTGCAACCGATTGCGTTGTGCGTTATGACTGCAAGGAAGAGACAGAGAATGTTTATCAATTGGAAAAGGAAGCGCGTGACCTCTTCGCCGCAGGCGATAACGGTGTGCGTGTGATCTATCCCGCAAAAGCGGAATATGTGTATTTTGACGAGCCGTAAGCTACGGCAGAAAGGAAACGTCAGAGAAAAATGGTTATGTGTTCCAAGTGCCACAAGCGTGTGGCAACGGTATTTGTTACAAAAAATGAAAACGGCGAGCGTAAAACGGAAGGCTTTTGCATCCGCTGTGCTCACGAAATGGGCTTTCCCACCGATCAGATGATGGGGAATGTCATCGGTAAAATGGGTATTACTCCCGAACAGCTGGAGGGCTTGGAGGAGGAGATCGGCGGTCTTTTGCGCGATGCCAATCTGCCCAGTGCCAATGACGACGGTGAGGATGGTGGCGCGCCCGCGATCGATTTTCCAGCACTCTTCCGCGACAGTGGCCTTTTCGGCACGCCTGCCGACGACAAGAAGGAAGGTAAGGAAGGGGAAGGAAAGGAAAGCAAGCGCTCGAAGGAAAAGAAACGCAAGTTTCTTGATACCTACTGTCGCAACCTGACACGCCGCGCCGCAGAAGGAAAGCTGGACCGTATCATCGGCAGAGATCGAGAGCTGGCACGCGTGATCCAGATCCTTTGTCGCAGACAGAAAAATAACCCCTGCCTGATCGGCGAGCCGGGTGTTGGTAAGACTGCCATTGCCGAGGCGCTGGCACAGCGCATTGCCGACAATCAGGTACCATATAAGCTGCGCGGGAAAGAGGTCTATTTGGTGGATCTTACCGCACTTGTTGCGGGTACGCAATTCCGCGGTCAGTTCGAATCGCGCATCCTCGGCCTTCTCAAGGAAGTGACCGATGCAGGGAATATCATTCTTGTCATCGATGAGGTGCATAACATTGTTGGAACGGGCGATTCGGAAGGTAGCGTGAATGCCGCCAATATCCTCAAGCCTGCATTGTCGCGCGGCGAGGTGCAGATCATCGGTGCCACAACCCTGAACGAATACCGTAAATATATCGAAAAGGATACCGCGCTGGAGCGCCGCTTCCAGCCAGTTACCGTAAATGAGCCCTCACTTGACGATACCGTCGAAATGCTGCGGGGCATCAAGCATTATTACGAGGCATTCCATACGGTGTTGATTCCCGACGAGATCCTGCGCCGCGCGGTGGTGCTTTCCGAGCGTTATATCACCGACAGATACCTGCCGGATAAGGCAATTGACCTCTTGGATGAGGCGGCTGCAAACCTTTCGCTCAATAGCTCTGTTTTGAACGAAAGTTATGAATTAAAAGAACAAATGTTGCTTGAAAAGTCGAGACTAGAGCATTTGGAAGCGGAAGAAGTCAACGACGAGCAGTCCGAGAAGCGCCGCTATGAGGAGCTTGCCCGCATCAAAGCGCGCGAGCTGCAGCTCTCCGAGCGACTTGCCGCCATCGAGCCTGATTGCGGCAAGGTGGTGATGACCGAAGAGGAGCTTGCCAAGGTCATCGAGGTGTGGACGGGCATTCCCGCATCCAGCATCAGCGAAAATGAATTCAAGCACATCAGCGGCCTTGAGGAACGGTTGAAAAAGCGCATCATTGGTCAGGACCGTGCCGTTGAGGCAGTGAGCCGCGCCGTGAAGCGCAACCGTGCAGGCGTCTCCTATAAGCGCAAACCTGTTTCCTTTATTTTCGCAGGTCCCACGGGTGTGGGCAAGACCGAGCTTGTCAAGACACTTGCCGCCGATCTTTTTGATTCTCCCGAAACGCTGATCCGTCTCGATATGTCCGAATTTATGGAAAAGCATTCGGTATCCCGCATCATCGGCGCGCCTCCCGGATACGTCGGCTACGACGAGGCGGGGCAGCTGACCGAAAAGATTCGTCGCCGTCCTTATTCGGTGGTGTTGTTTGACGAGATTGAGAAGGCACATCCCGATGTGTTGAATATCCTGCTGCAGATTCTGGATGACGGACGCATCACCGATGCCCACGGAAAAACTGTCAATTTTGAAAATACCGTGCTGGTCATGACAACCAATGCCGGCTCTGACAGCGCAGGCGCTCTTGCAGGATTTGCCACCGCAGGCGAGACTGCTGTTGATTCCCGCACGCAGAAGGCACTTTCTTCCTTCCTGCGCCCCGAATTTCTCAACCGCGTTGACGAGGTCATCACCTTCCGCGCCCTTGAGGAAGAGGATTTCACAAAGATTGCCGCCATTTTGATGGGAGAGTTGCGCGAGGCGCTTGCCGAGCGGGGAATCACGCTTTCTTATACGGACGAGGCACTTGCCGTGATCGCTCGCGAATCCTATTCGCGCAAGTATGGCGCGCGTAATATGCGCCGCTATATTCAAAACAATGTAGAAGATGCGCTTGCCGAGCGTATCATTGCCGATTATCAGCGCTCGATCACACAAGCGAAGGTGCTTGTGCGCGACGGATCGCTTGCAATCGAGACAATGTAAGGTGAAAATGTAAAAAAAATGTAAACACGCAAAAAAGTGTTTGCATTGCATCACACTTTATGTTATAATATAACCCGCTTGCGTGATGGCGAGCAAATTCACACACGGGTGTTTTGGACGCAGTCGGTGCCCCTTGGGGTTACGGCGTCGATCCCGTGGTGGAAAAAACCGAAGGAGGACATAGAAATGTCAGTTATTACCATCAAACAGTTGCTTGAAGCCGGCGTCCATTTCGGACACCACACCAGAAGATGGAACCCCAAAATGCAGGAGTACATCTTCACCGAACGCAATGGTATTTATATCATTGACCTGCAGAAAACGGTGAAGAAGTTTGAGGAAGCTTACGCATTCGTTCGTGAGCTTGCTGCAAACAACGGTACGATCCTCTTTGTTGGTACCAAGAAGCAGGCTGCCGATGCCATTAAGGAAGAGGCACTCCGTTGCGGCATGTACTACGT
>JBGVCY010000055.1:0-7755 GCA_045119135.1 Eubacteriales bacterium
TTTTGATTTATATGCCCCGCCTTTCCTGCTGGCTTTATGCAAGAAAAAAGCAGCCCCATCTTGAAAATCAGAAAAAGAATCGACTTGCCCTGATCATCCCCGCCCGCAACGAAAGCACCAGCATCGGCGCCCTGCTTGACAGTATTGCAAAGCAGACCTACCCCCGCGAGCTGTTCGATGCGCACGTGGTGGTTGCCGATCCCGAGGATCCGACCATCGCTATGGCAAGCGCCGCAGGCGCCGCAACGCACGTCGTTGCCGATCAGACCTGCAAGGGCGATGCATTGGATGCCTGCATGAAAACCATTCTTGCAAAGGATCCCACCTACTATGATGCATATATTATTGTAGATGCCGACTGTGTTCTTGACGAGCGCTTCTGCGAAGAAATGAACAATGCTATGGCAAGCGATGCACACATCATCTGCTCGAAGAAGCGGGTTAAGAATTACTTCTTCGGCACGCGGCGCGAGCAACCCCTTTCCGCCTGCTGTAACGCCACCATGTGGCCTCTGCTTGACAATCTTGGCAATGCGGGCAAGTCGGCACGCGGCATCACCTGCTTCACTGTCGGCACGGGACTTCTGCTGCGCGCAGATATCGTGCGTGAAAACAACGGCTGGCCCTATCGTGCCACCATTACCGAGGATGTCGAGTTTCAGCACGATATCGTACTGAAGGGCTGGAAAACCTTTTACTATCAGCATGCCGTGCTTTATATGGAAGAGGCAACCTCGCTGCATATGACCAACCTGCGCCGTCGCCGCTGGCTGACGGGCGTCATCGACGGCAAGCGCCTTTACGCCCCTATGATCGCCGCCGATGCCACGGCATCCCGCCGTCGCCGCGACATCTACTACACCCGTTCCCTCTGGCTTGGATTCACCGTGTTCGGTATCGCCACGGTCTTCTGCGTTGGCAACGCTGTTGCCGCCATTCCCCTTGCCATTCTTCGTTCCCCGCTGTGGATGGGTGCGCTTCGAAACGCCCTGATCGGCTTCGGTGCGATTTACGGAATGTTTTTCGCTATGACCCTGGCGGCTATGATCGCCGACTGGGAAAACATCCGCATTCCCTTCCTGCGTAAAATGCTGTTGCTCTTCTTCAATCCCTTCTTTTATATGGAATACATCCCGATCATCGGTACGGCACTCTTTACGCGCTACGGCCGTAAATGGGATGCCATCGAGCGCGTTGATTTTTCAAACGGCGGAGAGAAGTGATGAAGCAAACAACTGTCCCTACCGATCCCACAAGACCTGCGGTGCTTGCCGAGATTGCGCGCCTTGAGCGCGAGGGGCGCTTTGACACGCACGCCGACCCCATCGATATGGATGCGGCACTGCCTGTTACCCCACAGTTCCCCTACGTGCCAAAATTCGGCAAGCGTTTGTCGTATTTTTTTACACGTCTTCTGAAGGTCTACCCCTTTACCAAGCAGGTCAACAAACAGATGCTGCACACCCGTATCGAGGGAAAGCAACACCTGCGTGGCATCGGTGCCGCGGTTCTGACCTGCAACCACATCAACAAGTTCGATTGCCTTGCCGTGCAATACGCCTGCCGCCCGAATCGTCCCTTTGTGGTGGCGGCGCACTTTAACAATATGCGAGGCAACTTTGGCGACTGTATGCGCGCGGGCGGTATGCTGCCGCTTGGCACCGACCTTGCCACGATGCGACAGTTCACCAAGGCATGCCGCCATTATCTGTCGCGGGGCAAGCGCCTGCTGGTCTACCCCGAGGAGGCAATGTGGTGGAATTACGAAAAGCCGCGCCCCTATAAGGATGGCGCCTTTGACCTTGCGGTACGCAATAACGTGCCCGTTGTGCCCCTTTTCATCACTCTACGCCCGTCGGGCATTTTTGACGGCAACGGTATCGAGGTCAAGCACTTTACCCTGCACATTATGCCGCCGCTGTACCCGAGAAGCGATCTTTCTTACCGCGAAAACGTAGCGTTCTTGCGTGATGAGAATATGCGTCTGTGCCGTGAAAAATACCGTGAGGTGTACGGCGACTATCCCGTTTACGAAACGGCGCAAAATTTATCTCTTTCGTGAGGTTTTTATGTTCCGTTACTATCTGACCGCCATTTTCGGGGGTCTTGGCTCCCTGTTTTTGCTTTCCTGGCTCGTCGGAGAGGTTCTGCCGATGGATGCCCTATTGGGGCTTTCGACGGCTTTCGCAGGTGTTTTTTTAGCAGATGCCGTGATTGCCGCGCTGGTGCGCCTGATCCCTGCCCATCGCTTTGATCCCGAATCTCTCTTTTTTCGCGTTCGCTCGGGCGAACGGCGCCTTTACGTGAAGCTCGGCATCCGCCGCTGGAAGGATAAGATCCCTGAAACGGGCGGCTTGCTTTGCGGCTTTTCCAAGAAAAAGATCGTCGCACCGCACGACAATGCCTATCTGACCACCTTTATCGCCGAGACCTGCTATGCAGAGCTGATGCATATCCTATCGATTCCTGCAGGATTTTGGGTACTTTTCCTCTCCCCGTTCTTCGATTTTTCTTACATTTGGTGGCACGCACTGCCTGTTGCCGCCGTCAATGCCGTGTTGCAGCTCCTACCCGTTCTGGTGCAACGCTATGTGCGCCCCTTCCTGCTGCACGCCAGAGCCTATAACGAAAGGAAACAAAAAAGCGATGCTTTGTAAAGCATCGCTTTTTTCATAAATATCGCTTCAGCATTTCAAGATTATGCTCTTCAAAGCGCACCACTTCGTGCGCCAGGCGCACCGCATCCTTGCTGTCGCTTCTTCCTTCGTGATCGTTGAGCAGCTTGGTCATATCGGTAATGCCCATATTCGAGCCCTCGATCATCATTTCGGCAATATGACTTGTGCTTGCATCCATCATGGTGTTGATCGCCACTCCCATACGTGCCGAGAGGCGGGTTACCAGATGTTCTTCCTTCGCCGTGCATCCTCGCGCTGAAAGCGCCTCGGCGGCGCGCGCCGCATACTTTTCATAGCCATCCAGCTGCATCGTGACGACACTGCGCAAGCCGTCATCCTTGATATGCGGCAGAAGATGGATGATCGAATCCGCACCCATCTTGGCGTTTTTGTAAATCTCACCCAAAAAATATTCCTCGGTCATCTCTTGTTTCGGCTTTGCTTCGGTCATTCTGGATCCCCCTTCAAAAAAGCGTGATGTGCATAGTGTTTGCACATCACGCTTTTTTATACGCGGGAGCCAAAAAGATGTTATTTTGACCTGCTGAGCTTTTGTCTGCGCACGTCAACACCCGCAAACACCAAGGGCTTAAAATCGCCCAAAATGCGGCTGGCAATGCGGTCCGTATAGCGGTTGCGCACCTCTTTGCCCGACAGATTGGTGTTGATGATGGTGGGACGACCGAGATTGATGCGGTTGTTGATCACCAGATACAGACACGAATTGGTAAACTGATTGGTCACTTCGGTGCCAAGGTCATCCAGGATCAGCAGCTCGCAATCGGTATAACGGGCAGGGTCGGCAACGCCTTCGGCAGAGCCAAAGCGCACCGCCTCGAAATCGGCAAACATTTGAATGGCGGAGGTGTAGTAAACGTCAAAGCCGCGCTCAATCACACGGCGCGCCACCGAGGTGGAAAGATGCGTTTTACCAAGTCCCGTATCGCCGCAAAGGATCAGGCTGTCGGCGTGAGGGTGAAAGCCCTCCGCATAGGCGCGAAGGATCTCAAGATTCTGGCGCATCTGGGATAGCAATGCGGGATCCTGCGCGTAATAGGAAAGGTCGAAGGTGTCAAAGGATTGGGTGCGCATCAGCTGTCCAAGACCCGACGATTCATATGCGGCAAGCACCAGCTCGCGGCGCATACACTCGCACATTTTGGTGCCGACAAAGCCCGAATCCATGCAGTGCGGACACTCGTAAGGCGGCAGGGTGTAGTCGGCGGGATAGCCGAGCGACAGCAGCAGTTCGCGACGCTTTTCCTGCAGAGCAAGGTTCTTCGCTTCTACCGCCGCCAGCTTTTCGGCAAACGCCGCACCCGTGCCGATTGCTGCCAGTGCGATCTCAGCACCCGTCATGGACAGCTCGCGATCGATTGCGGCGATTTCGGGGCTTTTGGCGTGCACCTCAGCGGTGCGGCGCTCTGCTTCCTCATAGGCGCGCAGATATTTGGTTTGATACGCCGTACGGATACGGCGATAGTTTTCCTTATTGTAGCTCATATATCATTCCCCGTAGGTGCGCTTCAATGCGGCCTCGAAAAAGTCGTCCGTATCAAAGCTTCCCTTACCCTCATTTTTCTTGCGCTTGTAATCGGCAATGGCGGCATCGATATCCTCGATGGTGCGGTATCCTTCGGCATACCAACGCTCAAGAATGGTGTTGGCGTACGGAAGCGAGGATTTTCCGATGGAATCGACCGTGATTTCGTATGCCTTTTGCAGGATGGCATCGCTGTACTGCATCGTGCAAAGCCAATTCTCGATCATCGCCTTTTCCTTGGCAGTCAGCGCGCGCGAGGAAATGCCGAACATCGATCTGATCTTGCCCGTGGCGCCTGCCATCACCTCGATGCGGTGCAAGCGCTCCTCGAGAATACGGGCATCGTGGATGCCCTCGTCGTGCAGAGAAATTGCCATTTTTTCAACGTAGCGCAAGGATTTCTTTTCCATGCGCAGGCAGTGCGTAAGAAGCAACAGAATGTACTCGCCGTCAAGCCCTAAGTAATCAAGAAGCCCCGCGATCACAGCAACCTCTTTGGTGTTAAAGATCTTCCCGAACACGCGCTGACATTCGTCGATCAGCGCCGCCAGCTCACCGCGGCGCTCCAGCACCTCGGAAAGCTCGCTGCCCGAATAAGCGGGCAGACCCTTGTCGGCAATGACCAGCGGCTGCGGCTTTTCGGAAGCGGGGGCATCGGTCACCGCCCCTGCCACGGCGGTCGTTTCCTCATCAAGCGAAACAAGCCCCGTGCCGCGCCAGAAGGAAAGTGCGGCATCCAACTCGCGCTCGGTCAACGACAGCTCGGCGCCGATCTTTGCCATTGCGGCAGTCAGATCCACACGCGCCAGTGGCTCGCACGCCAGCGCCAACAGGATTTTGATATCCTTTTTGCCGGCTTTATCGATGTGGGCAAGCAGTGCGGCAGGTAACACAGCCACATTACCGCCGTAAAGAAAATTCAGCTTCATCACTTTTCATCACTTTCCCCGTTCGGGTAATTTAATTTATAGCAAAGTGTCATCAACGAGTCACCGATATGCACATTCTCTACCACAACTCCGTCGGGCAGTGTGTTCAGCTCCTTGCCCGTAAAGTTCCAAAGTCCGCGCACGCCAAGTGCCACCAAGCGTTTGGCAACCTCCTCGGCGGCATCCTTCGGCACTGTCAGCACAGCAATATCCACCGCGTTTTCCTCACAAAAGCTTTCCAATTCCTGCATATCGCGCACAACAAGATTGCCGATCTGCTCGCCGATAACGGCAGGGGAAATATCAAACAAGGCAACCGTTTCCACGCCGCGCTTTTCAAACATCGGGTTGCGCACCAGTGCCTTGCCAAGGTTGCCCGCGCCGATCATAATGGCGCGGTAGCCCTCGTCCACGCCAAGCAGCTCGCAAATTTTGGTGTACAGATAATTGACGTTATAGCCATAGCCCTGCTGACCGAAGCCGCCAAAGCAATTCAGGTCCTGACGGATCTGCGAGGCGGTCACGTTCATCATCTCGGAAAGCTCGCCCGAGCTGATGCGCAGTCTGCCCTCACGGATCAGCTCGCGCAGGTAGCGGAAGTAACGGGGCAGGCGGCGGATCACCACAGGGCTGACGCCCGTGGGGTTCATACGGCGGCTCTCGTTTTCCTTCTTATCGGTTTTCTTTGCTGACATTCTTATCTCCTTTTCGTGCCTCTCCAAATGCAATTTTGGTGATTTGCACAATCTTTTTTCTTTTTGGAAAAAGGGCGGTTTTACACCGCCTTTGGGGTTTTCCACAGGGGCACTTGCATAAAGTTATCCACATTTCCAACATCTTTTTCCACACAAAATTCGGTCGAGCGCCCTGATTTTGGGGGTTTCGCACTTCAAAACTCTGAATTTTACACAATTTTCCTGCATATTTTTTTGCATAAGGCAAGTTTTCCACACTCTTGTGGAAAACCTATGTGGAAAACACGTTTCGCCAAGCTTTTGAAAAAGTTTATCGAAAGTGCCGAATTTTTCTTTTTTTGCCAAAAGGGCTTGACAAGATCAGGGCATCTCGTCTGCCGCCGAAGCGTTCAGAAAAATATCCGCGCGCTCGCCCGCGACGTAGGCAAAATATCCTGCCGCCGCCACCATAGCACCGTTATCGCCGCACAGCGAAACAGGGGGAAGGGATAGGCGCGCGCCGCGCGCCGCCGCCACCTCGGCAAGCTTTTTGCGCAGATGCGAATTGGCGGCAACGCCGCCCGCCAGCACCAGCGTGCGGTGCCCTGTTGCGGCAAGCGCGGCATCGACCTTGGCGGCAATACCGCCCACGATAGCGGCGGTATAGGATGCCGCAAGATCGGCACGCGGCACCTCGGTGCCAAGCTGCTCGCAATGGTGGATATAGTTCAGCGCCGCGGTTTTGATACCGCTGAAGGAAAGATCCAGCGTATCACCACCAAGCGCAGGAGAAGGCAGCTTTACCGCCTTCGGGTCGCCCGTGGCGGCAAGACGGTCAAGCGCCGCACCGCCGGGGTAAGGCAGACCGATCACACGACCGATCTTATCAAACGCCTCGCCCGCCGCATCGTCGCGCGTAGCACCGATCAGCGAGAATTCGGTATCGCTTTTTACATCAAAAATCGAGGTGTGACCGCCCGAAACGCAAAGCGCCAAAAACGGGGGCTTCAAATCCTTATCGGCAAGGTATGCCGCCGCCACGTGCGCCTTGATATGGTTGACCGCCACCAGCGGAATGTTGTTGGCGTACGCCAACGATTTGGCAAAATTCACGCCCACCAGCAAAGCGCCGATCAAGCCGGGGTAAGCGGTCACCGCCACGGCATCGATATCCGCAAGGCGCACGCCTGCGGTGTCCAACGCCTCGTGCGTGACCGAGGTGATTGCCTCAATATGAGCGCGGCTGGCGATCTCGGGCACCACGCCGCCGTAAAGACGGTGGGTCTCGATCTGCGATGCCACAATATTGGAAAGGATCTCACGCTTCCCTTCCTCCATCCGCACAACAGCGGCAGAGGTCTCGTCACACGAGCTTTCCATTCCTAAAATCAGCATAGGTTTTCTCCTAATTCACATTTCATAATCAGCGCCGTTTCGATGGGGTGGCTATAAAAGCGGGGGCGCCTGCCCACCTCAACAAAGCCGAAGCGGCGATACAGCGCGATTGCGGGAAGGTTGGATTCGCGCACCTCAAGGGTGATTTCGGCAAGGCCACGCGCACGCGCGCCTTGCAGGAGTGCCCCAAGCACGGCGGCGCCGTATCCCATTCTTCGATGCTCGGGATGCGTTGCAACATTCGTGACCTGCCCCTCGTCAAGCACCGTCATCATACCGCCGTAGGCAAGCACCCTGTCCCCTTCGGTCACGGCAACACCAAAGGCACTGTCGCCACACAATATAGCAAGCGCCTTTCGGCTCCACGGCTCGTGAAACACAAGCTTTTCGATCTCCGCCGCGCCATCCAGCAGGGCAGGTGTCAGCTCGCAGACCGTCACAGTGCTTCCCCCTCTCCTGTGGGAAACAGCAGGGCAAGGCAATACCCGATATCGGCAAGCGCGGCGCGGTACACCGTTTCGTCACCGCCGTAGGGG
>JBGVCY010000056.1:0-16708 GCA_045119135.1 Eubacteriales bacterium
GGAGTGTTGGTGGTGTATCTGACACTGGTGCTGGATCTGCCGCAGCTGACAGCGCAGGGGCTGAATCTTCTCTTCTTCTTATTTTCCTCGGGCGCGGCACTAGTGGTGCATCTCTCGCGGATACAATTACTGTTTTCCTGCATTCTTTTACTGCTCATCGGCGGTGTAGCAGGCGTGTTTTTAGGCACCCGTTTATCTGTTTTTTTGCCAGAAGCGTTGCTCCAGCGCCTGTTTGGCGGCCTTCTGATCGTATCGGGCGCGCTGGGGCTTTTCAAAAAGCAACGCGCAAAACAGGGGGATACGGTAGCAAATACCTTGGAAAATCGATAAATTTTTTGCTTTCTATTGACAGAAAAGCGACTTTTTTCTATAATAGACTTATCGATATGACAAGGAGCATGCTATGAATCTTGCGCAAGTGGAAAAGCTATTATACGATCTGTATCTGCTAACCGATATGCAGATCGCGCTTTACGACAAGCAATTTCATCCCATTGCAGGCAACAGCATCCCCAACAAGGATTTCTGCGCGGCAGTTCACAGCACCGCACGCGGTCTTTCTCAGTGTCTGCGCTCAGACCTTGCGGCATTCGCCGAGGCAAAAAGAACCAAAAAGACCTTTATCATCTCTTCCTGCCCCTTTGGTCTCTTTGACGTTGTTACCCCCCTGCTTGACGGCAACGAGATTCTTGGCTTTCTGTTTGCGGGGGGTGCCCTGCCAAACGGCGAAAAAAAGAAGGAAGAGGTGCTGCAAAAGGCACTTCCCTTTGTCACGGCAAAAACCCGTAAACGCGAGGTCATTGCTCTGATTGAGGCACTTCCCTCTCGCACCGAAAAGGAATTCGAAGCCTTCGGTGAAGCACTGCGCATTTTTGGCGAGCATATCGTAAACAGCGGCTTTTTTGACAACGACCGCAAGAGCCTGGCAGAATTGATCAAAAGCTACATCAACCACAACTTCCACAGCAAGATCACGCTGGCTGAGCTGAGTCTTTGCTTCCACTGTAGCACTGTGACCCTGACCGAGGCCTTCCGCCGCGAGGTTGACATGACCATTATGCAATACGTATTAAGCAAACGCTTGGAAGAATCTCTTCGCCTCTTGCAAAACAACGAGCTTTCTGTCGGCACCATCGCCGAGCGTTGCGGTTTTGGCAGTATGGAATATTTTTCAAAGGTCTTTAAAAAGCAGTTCGGTCAATCCCCCTCCGTGTGGCGCGAGAGCGTGCGGCGCTGATCCTTCCCCTTCATCATATTATATTATTGAAAAAATTTTCAAAAAACCCTTTACAAGTCGCAAGGTTTGTGTTATAATAGCCGTTGCATGACGTTCACTCGGTCGCAGGATACAAGTCCGCTTTGGCGGCATTCACCTACCTGCCGCTGGGTTTACGCATAGTAAAAGGAAAGGTGAAATTACCATGACCAGAGAAGAAAAGCAGCTCATTATCGACCAGTACAAGATCCACGAGGGTGACACCGGTTCTCCCGAGGTACAGATCGCGATCCTTACCCATCGTATCAACTCGCTGACCGAGCACCTCAAGGCGAACCACAAGGACCACCACAGCCGCCGCGGCATGCTGAAGATGGTCGGTCACAGACGTAACCTTCTTGGCTACCTGCAGAAGGTCGACATCGAGCGTTACCGCGCAATCATCGAAAAGCTGAACCTGCGCAAGTAATCCATTCGGGAGTGAGGAGCGGGGATTTTCCTTTGCTTCTCGCTCCCGTTTGGCTTTTTCCACACCATTCTCCCACCTCGGACCTTAACAGTTAAATATGCGCCCGACACGCCGTGGGACGCGTATTTAATTGTTAAACCGCTGTGGGTGAAAATATAAAAATAACGGAGGGACTTTGATATGTCCGAAAATGCAATCAGCACCCCTATGGTGTTCCAAAACCACAAGGTGTTCCATTACACCTTCGCAGGTCGCCCCCTGGTTGTTGAAACCGGTAAGGTGGCAGGCCTTGCAAACGGCTCGTGCCTTATCCGCTACGGTGAAACCGTACTGCTTTGCTGCGCAACCGCATCGGTACGCCCCCGCGACGGCATCGATTTTCTGCCCCTGTCGGTAGACTTTGAAGAGCGTATGTACGCCGCAGGTAAGATCCCCGGCGGTTACCTTAAGAGAGAGGGTAAGCCCTCTGAAAAGGCGATCCTCACCTCGCGCGTGATCGACCGCCCCATCCGTCCTCTTTTCCCCAAGGATCTGCGTAACGACGTGGCTCTGACCCTGACGGTCATGTCTGTCGATCCCGACTGCTCGCCCGAGATCATCGGTATGATCGGCGCTTCGATCGCACTTTCGATCTCCGACATTCCGTGGAACGGCCCGATCGGCGGCGCGCTTGTCGGTCTTGTGGACGGCAAGCTGGTCATCAACCCCACTGCCGAGCAGCAGAAGAAGAGCGATCTGCAGCTGACCGTTGCCGCATCTGCCAAGAAGGTCGTTATGATCGAGGCAGGCGCAAACGAGGTGGACGATGACACCATGTACGATGCCATCATGCTTGCTCACCGCGAGATCAAGGACCTGCTTGTCTTCATCAACGCCATCGTTGACGAGATCGGTAAGCCCAAGTTCGAGTATCCCTCTTGCGACCTCGACCACGATATGTTCGACGAGATCTTTGCCTTCGCCGAGAAGGACCTGATGGTTGCTCTTGACACCGACGACAAGAACGTGCGCGACGCTCGCATCGCTCCCATTTACGATGCTATCGTTGAGAAATTCTCTGAAAAGTATCCCGATCTCTCCACCCAGATGGAGGAGCTGCTCTACAAGATGCAGAAGAAGATCGTTCGCCGCTGGCTGCTGGTCGACAAGAAGCGTGTTGACGGCCGCCGTATGGACCAGATCCGTCCCCTTGGCGCTGAGGTTGGCATTCTGCCCCGCACCCACGGCTCGGGCCTGTTTACCCGCGGTCAGACCCAGGTTATGACCATTGCTACGCTCGGCACGCTGGGCGAGGCACAGATGCTTGACGGTATCGACAACGAGACCAGCAAGCGCTATATGCACCACTACAATATGCCCGGCTACTCGACCGGTGAGGCAAAATCCACCCGTAGCCCCGGCCGCCGCGAGATCGGTCACGGCGCTCTTGCTGAGCGTTCGCTCGTTCCCGTTCTCCCCTCTGAGGAGGAGTTCCCCTATGCAATCCGCCTGGTTTCCGACGTCGTTTCCTCGAACGGCTCGACCTCGCAGGGCTCTGTCTGCGGCTCCACTCTTGCACTGATGGATGCAGGCGTTCCGATCAAGGCTCCCGTTGCAGGCATCTCCTGCGGTCTGATCACCGCTGAGGATGGCTCTTGGGATGTTATGATGGACATTCAGGGTCTTGAGGACTTCTACGGCGATATGGACTTCAAGGTAGCAGGCACCCACAAGGGTATCACCTCGATCCAGATGGACCTGAAGGTTGACGGTCTGACCCCCGAGATCATCCGTGCCGCACTTGCGATGACCCACAAGGGCCGCGACTATATCATCGACGAGGTGCTGCTGAAGGCAATTCCCGCACCCCGCGCTGAGGTTTCGAAGTATGCTCCCAAGATGACCACCATGAAGATCGACCCCGACAAGATCCGCGAGGTCATCGGTAAGGGTGGCGCCGTGATCCAGAAGATCACCGCTGAATCGGGCGCTAAGATCGACATCGACGACGACGGCACCATTCGCATTGCCGCTATCAACGGCGAGAGCGCTGACATCGCACGCAAGGCGATCGCCGCTATCGCATACGATCCCGAGGTTGGCACCGTGTTCACCGGTAAGGTAACCGGCATCAAGGATTTCGGCTGCTTCGTTGAGTACCTGCCCGGCAAGGAGTGCATGGTGCATATCTCCCGCATTGCCAAGACCCGCATTGAAAAGGTTGAGGACGTGCTGAAGATGGGTGACATCGTCAAGGTCAAATATATGGGCTTCGACCAGAAGAAGAACCGTATGGAATTCTCGATCAAGGATGCACTTGACTAATCAAAAACACAAAGACAGCCGCACGTTGTGCGGCTGTCTTTTTTTGTGCGGTATGCTTTTCTCTTTTTTTCTCAAAATAAGAAGAAAGGAGATGAGAATATGAACGCAAAAGCCATTGCTTCGCGCGTGCTGGTAATTTTTGCGGCGTTACTGCTTGCCACAGGCGCAGTCGCGCTGACCTTCTTTCCCACCGCGCGCTACTCTGCCACCGAAAACCGATTGCTCGCCGCCGCGCCGCAATTCTCCCAGAGCGCCCTGAGGGACGGCGCCTACACCGCCGCGTGGGATACCTTCGCCACCGAGCGATTTCCTGCACGGGGTGCGATGCGAAAGGCACGTGCTCTCTTTTCCCTCTCACTTGGCGAGCGCGAGGTGCACGGTGTGATTCTTTGCCGCGATGGCAGTCTTTCGCGGCGAATTCAAACAGACGGTAGGGCGTTTTCGCAAAATCTTGGTGCGCTTGCGCGCCTTGAGGAGCGCTTTTTACAGATCGGGCTTCTACCCACCGTTGCCATTGCTCCCTGCCGCATTGAGGCGCGCGCCGAGGTACTGCCTCGCCTTTACGATACGGGCGGTGAGCAAGAAAATTGGAAAACCCTTGCCGCATATCATCCCCGTGCCTTGGCACTGACCGATTGCACCGACGACACCCTTTGGTACCGCACCGACCACCACTGGAGCACGCACGGGGCGTATGTTGCCTATTGTCGCATTGCCGAATCGATGGGGCTTGTACCCTTTGACGATTTTACCCATCAGGTTGTATCGACCGATTTTTACGGCACCTCGGATGCGGCGGCGGGCATTCCCTTGATTGCCCCCGACAGCATTACGCTGTACCGTTACGAGGGGGACACGCAGTATCTCGTAACACGTGACGGCGCTCCCGCCGATTTTTCGGGTCTTTACGACCTTGAAAAGCTGCAAACACGTGATCAGTACGCCGTCTTTCTCGGGGGAAACTGCGGCGTGTTAACGGTGGAAAAAGGCGACGAGGATCCGCGCCCCACACTATTGCTGATCCGCGACAGCTTTGCCGATTCGGTGATCCCCTTTCTGGCGCGCCACTTTCGCATGATAGCGATCGATCCCCGCTATGCTGCTGTGTCGCTGTCAACGCTTGCCGCCGAGGTTGACGAGGTGCTGGTGCTGTGCGGTATGCAAAGCATTTGCAACACGCTATTTTTCCCGTCCCTTCTTCGAGCATAAAAAAAGGATGCGCTTGCGCGCATCCTTTTTTTAAACCGATTCGAGACCGATCATCAAGCCGCCTTCCTCTGCATAATACGTGCAAAGTGCGGTGGTCGGAACAATCGTCACGTCGGCGGCGGGAAACTCCTTTAAAACGATCTCACGAAGGTCCTTTGCTTTTTCAGGGTTGTTGCACTGTGCAATGCGCACCTTACCGCCCGCATAGCCAAGACGCTTCATTTCGTCATAAATGGCATCCAGTGTTTTTCCTCTGCCACGGGGCTTGTAAAGGGGCTGGAGCGTACCCTCGGCAGAAGCGATACCGACCACGCGGATGCCAAGCAAGCCTGCCACCTTGGCGACAATGGGGCTGACACGACCGTTGCGCGCGAGGTTCTTGAGGGACTGCAACGAAAAGATCAAATGTGTGTGTGCGGCATAGGCACGGACATCTGCCTCGATCTCCTCAAAGCTGTTACCTGCAAGCACGCCCTCTTTGATGCGCTCGATCAGAAGCACCATTTCAGGGCCTGCGGAAAGCGAATCGATCACGGCGATCTTGCGATTCGGGTTGGCGGCAAGTGCATCCTTTCTTGCTTTTTCGGCGGCAGAGAAGCTACCCGACAGATTGCTGGTGATGGTGACGGCAAACACCCAATCGGCATCACCGAATGCCTCTTGCCATTCAAAGGCATTGGGGCACGAGGTCTGCGTTTTTTCCTTCGTGGTACGCAAATCCTCCAGCATAACCTCTTGCTGCAAGGAGCTGTCGTCTACGTATTCGGCACGGGCGGTGATCACCTTCAAGGGGACGGTTGCATAAGCGACCCCGTCAAGCTGTAACAGGTTGGACGAGGAGTCAGAAACAATCTTAATATTCATAAAAACCTCCGATGGTGAATTTGGCTTTTCTTCCCTTTTATTATACCCTACTGTCACATCTTGTGTCAATACCGTTTGATGTGGTTTTTTAAACTATTTTCATCGATTTGTCACACTACCGCTCGAAAAAGAAAAAAAGAGGAACGCAATTGCGTTCCTCTTTTTCATACTCAAGCATTCTTGGTGTTGTGATATGCGTATTCGCCAACGGTGATGCCGTCATCATCGTTGTTCACCCAATCGGGTGCCGCCAGGCTTTCACAGTTTGCAAAGGCATAAGCGCCAACCTCGGTCAGCGTGGTGGGATATCCGTCAATGATATCAGTAAGCTTCTTGCACGAGGAGAAGGCGTGTGCGCCAATCTTGGTAACCGATTCGCCAAACGAAACCTTGGTAAGGTTATCGCACTTCATAAACAACTGATCGGAAATCTCGGTCAGGGAGTTGGGAAGCTCGACCTCTTTGATGCTCTTGCAGTTGTAGAATGCCGCATAGCCGATCGAGGTAATATTGCTACCAAAGGTCGGAGCGTTCAGCAGCGTACAGCCCGAGAAGGCGGCATCGCCGATCGAAGCAAGGGTGCTGGGCAGGGTGACCGTGGTCAGCACCGTGCAATCGGAAAAGGCAAGGTTGCCGATCTTGGTAATGCCCTCGGGAATGGTAACCGAGGTGATGCGCTTGCAGTTATAGAATGCCTGTGCGGCGATCTCAACCACAGGGCGATCGTTGATCTTGGTGGGGATGGTAATTGCGTGGGGCACGTGCGAGGAAGCAAAGCCTGTGATAGCAACCTGGTTGCCGTTGACATACTCGTACTTAAACTGGTCGTCGTAATCGTTACCCACAGCAAAATACTGATCGTTCGAGGTAACCGTCATATCGATGCCGCTACCATCTCCGCCCTTTTCTTCGTCAGAGCAGGCTACGAGCGTCAGCATCATAAGCAGTGCCAGCATCAAAGCAAGAATTTTCTTCATTGTTTATCCCTCCGATAACGGTTGGCGGCGGTGCCGCGCATAGACTTATCATTATTATAACGTATTTTTTTCTATCTGTCAAGTAAAATTCTCTTTTTCTCCCGTGAAGTTTGACAAAAGCTCTACTCTCTGCTATAATGGTATCTGTATAAATTTCAAAAAAGGGGGATACGGTATGGCAAAAGCTGATATTGACAGCATCGGCGCTCTGCGGGGCGTGGGTCCTGCCAAAATTGCCGCATACGAAAAGCTTGGCATCCGCACAAAAGAAGACCTGCTCTATCATTTCCCCCGCGCTTATCAGAATCGCGGCGACGTGCATCGCTTGTCCGATGCACCTGCCGACACCCGCGTTGCCGTGGTGCTGACTGTTGGCTCCGAGCCGCGCAGTGCGCGCATCCGTGGGCGGATGTCACTGCTCAAGTTCCGCGCCTTTGACGAAAGTGGCGTGTGTGAGATCACCTTTTTCAATCAAGATTACCTGAAAAACCGCTTCCTGCTTGGCACCACCTTCCGCTTCTGGGGCAAGGTGCAACGTGTGGGCAAGCGCTATCAGATGACCTCGCCCGAATCCGAGCCCGTCGAGGAGAACACGCCCCTGCCCGATCTGCTACCCGTTTACCGTCTTTCTGAGGGACTGACCCCCAAGCAGGTGATGCAAAATCTTTCACAGGTGATGGAGCTTGCCACGATGAGCGAGGATCCGTTGCCGAACGAAATCCGCACCGCCAACCGTCTTTCCACCCTTGCCTTTGCCCTGCGTAATATTCACAATCCCACCGATTATGTTTCGCTGGCGGCGGCGCGGCGACGCCTTATTTTTGACGAATTCTTTGTATTTGCTCTGGGACTTTCGCTGACAAGGCAGAAAACGCGCACCGTTGGCGCCCCAATTTGCGATCAAAACGACATTTCAGATTTTCTGGCGAGCCTTCCCTTCGATCTGACAAACGCCCAACGCCGCGTGATCGACGAGATCCGCACCGATATGGCGCGCGAGGTGCCGATGAGCCGCATTATAGTGGGCGACGTGGGTTGCGGTAAAACCATCTGCGCCGCCGCGGCAATGCTGTTTGCCGTGCAAAGCGGCAGGCAGGCGGCACTGATGGCACCCACCGAGATCCTTGCCCGTCAGCATTATAACGACCTTGCCCCGCTGTTTGCCAAAATGGGCATCAAAACCGAGCTTTTGATCGGTGCCACGCCTGCCGCCGCCAAGCGCCGCATCCGCGAGGGGCTTACCACCGACGATACAAAAAAGCGCATTGACGTGGTGATCGGCACGCAGGCACTGCTTTCCGACGGAGTAGAATTTTCTGCCCCCGGCGTGATCGTCACCGACGAGCAGCATCGCTTTGGCGTGCGCCAGCGCGCCGTGCTTTCCGAGAAAAATGAACACGCACACATGCTTGTAATGAGTGCTACGCCCATTCCGCGCTCACTGGCGCTTGCGCTTTACGGCGACCTTGAGCTGTCGCGCATTGACGAAATGCCCGCAGGCAGACAACAGGTGGAAACCTTCGTGGTGGACGAAAGCTACCGCGCGCGCTTGCTTTCCTTTATCGAAAAGCAATGCGCCGAGGGCGGACAGGCTTATGTGGTCTGTCCCGCCGTTGAGGAACGCGACAGCGAGGAAAATGAGCTGTTGCCACACGAAATCGGCGAAACCGCACCCTCGCCCGACACCCGTCCCCCGCTGAAGGCGGCGGTGCAATATGCGGACGAGCTGAAGGCGGCACTGCCTGACTTGTCGATCGCCTTTGTGCACGGCGCGATGAAAAGCCGTGAAAAGGATACCGTTATGCGGGATTTTGCCGACGGCAAGATTCAAGTGTTGGTCTCCACCACCGTGATTGAGGTCGGTGTGAACGTGCCGAACGCCTCGCTGATGATTGTCGAGAATGCCGAGCGCTTCGGCCTTTCCCAACTGCATCAATTGCGCGGCCGCGTGGGACGCGGCAAGCGAAAATCCTATTGCGTGCTGGTATCGGATACCGATCGCACCGAGGATTCCACTGCCGCCAAGCGCCTTGCCGTGATGCGCGGCACACACGATGGCTTTGCCATTGCCGAACGCGACCTTGCGCTGCGCGGTCCCGGTGACTTCCTGCGCGGCAGTGACGATGCCTCGATCCGCCAAAGCGGCGGCGTGAAATTCCGTCTTGCCACACTTTGCGATGACACGGGCCTTTTGAGCGCCGCCTTTACCGAGGCACGCGCCCTGATCGAAAAAGACCCCACGCTGGCAGGTCATCCTGCCCTTCGCCGCACGGTAGACCGTATGTTTACCCTTGACGGCGACACCATCAGTTGACATGAGACAGCAAGGCAGTGCGGCAGTGCCGCGCGTTTATCTGATCTCCACCGACGTCCCCGCCGAAGCAGTGGATGCTCTGTTTGCAACGCTTCCGCCCGAGCGTGCCGCCTCGGCACAGCGCCTTCGCCGTGCCGAGGCGCGCGTGCAGTGCGTGCTTGGCTTTTGCCTGGTGCGCTACGCATTATATGCCGAAACGGGTCGTGTTTTTCGCGACGATTGGCAACGATCCGACAACGGAAAGCCCTATCTTGAGGGCGCTCCGCATTTCAATCTTTCACACAGCGCGCACGCCGTTGCCGTTGCCGTTTTTGCGAACGAGGTCGGTATCGACATTGAGACAATCGGCAAGCACCATCCGCGCCTTGCCAAGCGCATCTGCTCGGATGCGGAGCTGTTGCACCTGCAATCCGTCGCCGACCCCGATGGCGAATTGACTCGCATCTGGAGCGCGAAGGAGGCAGCAGGAAAACGCCTTGGAACGGGGCTTGAACACCCAAAAAGCATATCCACTGAGGATGTATCCGGCACGTGCCTGACCGTTGGCGGCATACCGCATGTGCTCTCCCTCTCGCCCGCCGCCAAGACCTCACCCGTATGGGTAACCCCCGCGCAATTATTGATCGAAAGGTAACACAACATGAACTTCATCGTGACAGCCATTCAGTTTATTTACGGCTTTTTGTGGGGCGATCTGTTTACCATCCCCCTGCCCGGTGGCGGCTCGATCGGCATCTCACTTCTGGTGCTGTTGCTGATCCCCACGGGCATCTATTTCACCATCCGCACCAAAGGCTTGCCCGTTCGCCTATTTCCCGCTATGCTTGAAGTCACTGCAGAGAAGAAAAACAAAGAGGCATCGGCGCTTTCGGGTCTGCAGACTCTTGTGGTATCCACCGCAACACGCGTGGGCATGGGCAATCTGGTGGGCGTAGTTGCCGCAGTTGCGGCAGGCGGCGCGGGTGCTGTATTCTGGATGTGGATCACGGCGCTGATCGGCTCGGCTACGGCGTTCATCGAGTCAACCCTTGCACAAAAGCACAAGCGTGAGGATCCGCTTTACGGCGGCTACCACGGCGGTCCTGCCTACTATATTCACGATTTTGCAGAACAGAAGCGCAAGAAAAAGCTGAAAAGATCGATCGTTGCAGTGTTGTTTGCCGCTTCGGGTCTGATCTGCTGGTTTGGCATCAGCCAGGTCATCGGTAACTCGGTTTCCGATGCCTTCAACACCGCCTTCCACATTCCGCCCATTGTAACCGCCATCGTGCTGGTTACCATTGCCGCAGTGATCGTTCTGCGCAAAAAGGCAACGGTCAAGGTACTGGACATCATCGTACCGATCATGGCAGTGATCTATTTCCTGATCACCCTTTTCATCATTTTTAAAAATGTCACAATGCTTCCCGACGTCTTCAGACGCATCTTCAACGAGGCATTCGGCATCCGTCAGATCGCCGCAGGCGGTTTTGGTGCCGTGCTGATGAACGGCGTAAAGCGCGGCCTGTTTTCTAACGAAGCGGGATCGGGCTCGGCACCCTGTGCGGCTGCCGCCGCAGAGAGCGACCATCCCGCAAAGATTGGTCTTCTGCAATCGCTTGGTGTCTTTATCGATACCATCGTCATCTGCACCTGCACGGCACTGATCCTGCTGCTTGTTCCCGAGGTCGAGACCGTTGGTCTTGAGGGCATGGGGCTTCTGCTTAGCGCAATGAAGCATCATTTGGGCTATTTCGGTGTCATCTTTACCGCTATCACCATATTCCTGTTTAGCTTCTCTACCTTCTTAGGTGTGCTTTACTACGCGCGCTCGAACGTGGCGTACCTGTTTGGCTCGAATCACCTGAGTCAGCTGATCTACAAGATTCTTGCGCTTGTCATGCTGTTTATCGGCTGTCTTGCCGCATACACCTTTGTATGGGATCTGGGCGACGTGGGCATTGCACTGATGACCATCTTCAACCTGCTTGTCATCATTCCCATGGCGGGCGAGGCACTTGCCGTTCTCAAGGATTTTGAAGAAAAAAGAAAAGCCGCCAAGGCGGCAAAAAAGGCTGAAGCCGCCGCAAAGGACGATCAGCCGTACAAATAACGATAAAAAAGCTCTCGCCCACAGGCGAGAGCTTTTTTGTTTACATATTACCGTGCGAGAGAAAAGCACGGGTCTTTTCGCTTTGGGGATTGTCAAGCACCTCGGCAGGGGTACCCATCTCCTCGATGACGCCGTCCGCCATAAAGATAACCTTATCCGATACGTGACGGGCAAATTCCATCTCGTGTGTGACGATGATCATGGTACGTTCTGCATCGCACAGCGAACGAATGACACGCAGCACCTCGCCCGTCAGCTCCGGGTCAAGCGCCGACGTCGGCTCGTCAAAGCAAAGGATATCGGGATCCAGCATCAGGGCACGGGCAATGGCAACACGTTGCTGCTGACCGCCCGAGAGCTGACAGGGGTAAAGGCTTGCCTTTTCGGCAAGTCCCACGCGGGCAAGCAGCTCCTCTGCTTTGGTCAGAATATCTGCCAATGCCTGCTGCTTATCTGCCTTTGACAGCTTTTCGCGCTTAGCGCGTTCATCCAGGCGAAGCTTGGGTGCAAGCGTGACATTTTCCAGTGCGGTATACTGCGGAAACAGGTTAAAGGATTGGAACACAAGTCCGAAGCGCAGGCGCTTTTCGCGCAGCTCCTTGTCATTGAAGCTACTGTCACAATCGGCACAAAAGATTTGCTCTCCGCCAACTGTAATGGAACCCTTATCGGCAATTTCAAGGAAGTTAAGGCAACGCAACAGCGTTGTTTTTCCACTGCCGGACGAGCCGATGATGGTTACCACCTCGCCCTTTTCCATTGAAAAATCGATGCCGCGCAACACTTCCGTACTGCCAAAGCTTTTTTTGATATTTTTTACAGTAAGAAAGCTCATGTTACACCTTATAATAACTTAATTTTTTCTCGAAATAGCCGAACAGTAGGGTCAGCACGCCCACAAAGGCAAGATAGAACACCGCCGTATAGAAAAGCGGCCAGATCAGGGCGCGGGCAGTAAAGCGCTCGGCAACCTTGATGATCTCGACTACCGAGATCACGCGCGCCAGCGCGGTATCCTTGACAAGGGTGATGATCTCGTTGCCCATCGGGGGGATGATGCGCTTGATGACCTGCATCAGCGTAATCTTGCGGAAAATCTGGAAGCGTGTTAACCCGAGCACCTGTCCTGCCTCGGTCTGACCTACGGGGATCGCCTCGATGCCTGCGCGGTAGATCTCAGAAAAATAGCAGGCATAATTGATGGAAAACGCGATAATGGTTGCCGCAAAGCGGCTGGTGATCGGCGTGCCGAACACAAAGCCCGGCACGTAGAACACGATAAACAGCTGCAGCATCAGCGGCACACCGCGAATGATCCATACAAAGGTCTTAAAAACCGCCTTAACGGGGCGAAACTTTGACATCGTACCGAAGGAGATGAGAAGTCCCAACGGCAAAGAAAACAGAAGCGTCAGCCCGAAAATGGCGCAGGTGGTGGCAAAGCCCCCAAGCAGGTCGAGAGTAACTTTTACGAATAAATTCATTGCGGCGACAGATTATTCGGCAGTCTTCTTCGCCATCAGCGAGTCGGTTACGCGCACGCCGTACTTGGCAGCAAGCGCTTCGATCGTGCCGTCGTTCAAAAGCTTGATCAGTGCCTCGTTGATCTTTTCGTCAAAGTCACTGCCCTTGCGGCAACCGATCGAATAAACCTCGGGCTCGATCTCGATCGAGGTCTTGGCAAGCTCTGCGAAGTCGCCCTGACCCACGATCTTGTCGGCAAGCAGCATATCAACCACGATGCAGTCAACAGCACCGGTTGCAAGCTCGGTAAAGGTATCCATCTGCGAGCCCTTCGGCACAACAGTTGCACCTGCGCTTGCGGCATAGGATGCACCTGCACTACCCTCTTCCGCAGCAGCAGTCTTGCCTGTCAGCGAGGAAGCGGAAGTAAACTCACCAACGCGATCGCTTGCAACAACGACGCACTGCTTATTGTCGAGATAGGCGTATGTAAAGTCTACCTTATCCTTGCGCTCGACACCGTCGTCATCCTTCGAGTTCGAGGTAAAGCCGTTCCAGATGCAGTCGATGGCGCCGGAAGCCAGCTCGCTGTATTTGTTGTTCCATTCAATCTCGTAGAATTCGACCTCAAGGCCAAGCTCTTTGGCAACTGCCTGTGCCAGCTCCGTATCAAAGCCAATCAGGGTACCGTCGGTATCGAAATAGTTCATCGGCTCGTAATAGGTTACGCCGCAGATGAACTTGCCCTTTTCCTGAATGTTTTCCCAGTCGGTCTTCTGCGCGCAGGACGAGAAGGCAAGCACCGAGGTCAGCACCATCAGAAGTGCAAGTGTGATCGAAATAATCTTTTTCATTGTCAATTTCCTCCTTCGCTTTAGCACTTTACTAAACTAAAGCATTTATTATCATAGCAAATTTTTCGCCATTTGTCAAGTCTTTTTATATATTTATGTAAATAATAATGACAAGGCACGCCCCCGCCGAAACTTTTTTGTAAAAAAAAAGAAAACAATGCCCACAGCAGCCCAAGTTGTGCTACAATAAAGAAGCAAAACCCCAAAGGAGAACCACTATGAGAAAAACCAAAATTGTTTGTACCATTGGCCCTGCCAGCTCCAGCGAGCAGGTGCTTACCGATATGTGCCTTGCCGGCATGAATGTAGCGCGCCTTAATTTTTCGCACGGTACGCATGCCGATCATCAGGAAAAAATTGATATGCTGAAGCGCATCCGCGAAAAGCTGGGCCTTCCCATTGCCATTATGCTGGATACCAAGGGACCCGAATACCGCATTAAAACCTTCGAAAACGGTTCGGTAATGCTGGAAGAGGGCGACGAATTCGCCTTTACCGCCAAGGATGTGGTGGGTAACGAGCACGAGGTATCGGTCAGTTATCCTCAAATGGTTGACGAGCTTGACGTGGGCGACCGCATCCTTCTCAACAACGGTCTGCTTTCCTTCACTGTCATCCGCAAGGAAGAGGAGCGCCTTGTCTGCCGCGTGGAAAACGGCGGCGAGCTGAAGGACCGCAAGAGCATGAGCTTCCCCGGCAAGGTGCTGCATCAGCCCTTCCTTTCCGAGCAGGATAAAAAGGACATTCTGTTTGGCATTGAAAACGGGGTGGATTATATCGCCTGCTCGTTTGTTTCAAGCAAGCAGGATCTGCTGGATATTCACGCTTTCCTGCGCGAGCACAATGCCGACAATACGGGTCTGATCGCCAAGATCGAAAACCAATCGGGCATCGATCACATTGACGAGATCTGCGAGGAGTGCGAGGGTATTATGATCGGCCGCGGCGATATGGGCGTTGAGATTCCCTTTGAAGAGGTGCCCTCGGTGCAGAAAAAGCTGATCACCAAATGCCGCTTGCTTGGCAAGCGCGTGATTACCGCCACTGAGATGCTGGAAACCATGATCTACAATTCCCGCCCGACCCGTGCTGAAATCTCGGACGTGGCAAACGCTGTGTTCGACGGCACCAGCGCCGTGATGCTTTCGGGCGAAACTGCCGCCGGAAAGCACCCCGTTGAGGCAGTAAAGGTAATGGCGCGCATCACCGAGCACACCGAAAAGAACATCGATTACCGCCGCCTGTTTCTGACCTCGCAGTTCAAGATCCGCAACACGCTGGATGCGATCTCGCACGCCACCTGCGGTATGGCAATTGACATTGATGCCAAAGCGATTGCCGTTTGCACCCTTTCGGGTATGACGGCACGGATGGTATCGCGCTTCCGCTCCCCCGTGGATATCGTGGGTCTGACCATCGACGAAAAGACCTTCCGCAAGCTGGCGCTTTCCTGGGGCGTTACCCCCGTTATGTGCGAGAAATACCCCTCGACCGAGGTGCTGTTCTACTCTGCCAAGCAGATCGCCAAGCGCGCGATGTCGCTGTCGAACGGCGACCGCATTGTGATCACGGGCGGCATCACCAACGGCGAATCGGGCAATACCAACCTGATCAAAGTAGACGAGGTTTAAGCAAAAAAGCACCTGCCGAAGCAGGTGCTTTTTGCTTTATATAACGTTTTCCCGTTACCGTCTGCGCAGATTTCTGACACGAACCGATACCTTGACATGGCCGTTTGCCGCACTGACGGCTTCATCAAACACCGATTGCTGTACGTCAGCCATGATGCTTCTGACCTCGTCCGCGGCGCTATCCACCTGATATTGGTCGGTGGCACCGCTGATTTCATATTGTCCGTCAATATAAAAATCCACGTAATTGCTGCCGTGGCTGTATTGCACGTCCACGTACAGCGCGCCATAACTCAGACTTCTTTGATAAGACTGTCTTTTGGCGATATACTGCCAATCTCTCCAATCGGGTGCCGGGCCTTCGGCATCGGCGCTGACATACGAGGTCAGCGCGCCGCCTCCCGAAGAGGATCTTCTTAATTTTTCAAGTCCCAGACCGCCAAAGGCATCGTCATAACCAAGGTCCTTGTAAAGCAAGCCGTTTTCCTTGATGTAAGCGAAGATAACGCCGACCGGCAACAACAGAATGGCACACGCGAACACCTTACCGATTCCCAGCCCGAAAAAGGCGAAGAAGGCGGGCAGGAAGCCAAAGAGAATGCCCAACGCAATGCCGAGCACGGGAACGCCAAGACCCACCCATCGCGAGGGAAAGCTTTGCACGCATCCAAGGCAAAGCACAAACGTAAAGGAAAGCATTGCGATCGCGCCGCCGATGACTTGGCGCTGGATATCCTTTGCCTCGGATTCCATACTGAAATACTCTGTGGTGATCATCGGCAGGGATTGCTTGATCACAAACAGCATCAACACAACAAAAGCGCCGACAAAAATAATAAATTTTATAAATCGGAAGAAGCCGTAATCAAAAATTTTGAATTTCAGCAGATCCCACAGAATCATATGAAGCAGCCAAAACAGGCAAGGCACGATAAAGAAGATCGGCTCGCACGCAAGCCAAACGGCAACGAAATAGGCAAGCACGCCCAACGCCGCCACACAGACAAGACGAATCAGCTTCTGAATCATATAGTTACCTCTCTTTACACTGTTCCCTTCGCAACCGACGGGAAGGGATTACTTTATTCATATCACAAACCACGAAATTTGTCAAGTGAAGAAGCAATGTTGTTAACGTTTTGCAACGAAACAGCACCACGTGGTACTGTTTTTCCCCTCAGCGGATGGCGGGACGCACGCGAAAGCGCGTGCTTTCGACAGCGAAAGGCTTTGCCTTTCGCAAGAGGTGCGCACGCGCACCTCTGACCCACGCCGCGCTTTGCGCTGCGTGATTTCTCGGCTTCGCCGAGCCAG
>JBGVCY010000057.1:0-4440 GCA_045119135.1 Eubacteriales bacterium
CGCCAGCAGGCCGATGACCTTAGCGGCGGCGGCACTTGCCTGGGAAACGGTTTCGGGAATATCCTTGGGACCCTGGCACACGCCCGAGAGGAAGATACCCGCGGTGGGGCTTTCCACAGGACGGAGCTTGGGATGTGCTTCGGTGAAGAAGTCGTTGGTATCCATGCTGGCGGTCAGCATCGTGGCGATCGAGCGCGCCGACTTGTCGGGCTCGATTGCGGTGGCAAGCACCACCATATCGGCATCGATGTGCAGCTGCTCGCCCGAAAGAAGGTCGCTTGCCTGCACCTTGAGGATTCCGTTTTCGGGAACGACCTTGCCGACCTGACCCTTGATGTAATGCACACCGTACTGCTCGACCGCGCGGCGATAGAACTCGTCAAAGTTCTTGCCGGGGGTACGCACGTCGATGTAGAAGACATACACGTCGGTGTCGGGGTACTTCTCGCGGATCAGCATGGCGTGCTTTGCAGTGTACATGCAGCAGATCTTCGAGCAGTAGGTCTTGCCGCGCTCGTGCTCGGCATCGCAACGCGAGCCCACGCACTGTACGAACACGATCGTGTGGGGGTGAGTCTTGTCCGAGGGACGCAGCAGCGTGCCCGCGGTAGGACCAGCGGCGTTCATCAGACGCTCCAGCTCCAGCGAGGTGACCACGTCGGGGCAGGTGGAGTAGGAATACTCGTTAAAGGCATCCGCCGAAATGGGGTTGAAGCCGGTTGCCGCAACGATGGCGCCGTACTCGCGCTCGACGATCTCATCCTTCTGGGTGTAATCGATCGCGCCCGCGCCGCACAGCTTCTGGCAAAGACCGCATTTGCCGGTCTTTAATTTGGTGCAGTAGTTGGGGTCGATGGTGGCGACCTTCGGCACAGCCTGTGCGAAGGGGATGTAAACGGCGTGACGGGTGTCAAGTCCCATATTGAACTCGTTGGGAACGTTCTTCTGGGGGCACTTTTCGGTGCAGATGCCACAGCCCGTGCACTTGGTCTCGTCGACGTAGCGCGCCTTGCGACGGATGGCAACGCGGAAGTTACCGACGAAGCCCTTGACCGAATCGATCTCACTGTACGAGAAGATCTTGATCTTTTCGTTCTGTGCGGCATCCACCATTTTGGGGGTCAGGATACAAGCCGCGCAGTCCAGGGTGGGGAAGGTCTTGTCGATCTGTGCCATCTTGCCGCCGATGGTGGGCGACTTTTCAACGATATCGACCTCAAAGCCTGCCTCGGCAATGTCAAGTGCGGTCTGAATGCCCGCAATACCGCCGCCGATGACCAGCGCGCGCTTGACAACAGGGCTTTCGCCCGCCTTCAGGGGCTTGTTAAGATGTACCTTTGCAATGGCGGCACGGCCCAGGATAATTGCCTTTTCGGTTGCCTCTGCCATATCCTTGTGGATCCAGGATACCTGCTCGCGGATGTTGGCGATCTCTACCATATAGGGGTTGATGCCCTCAAGAGATGCCGCGCGGCGGAAGGTTGCCTCGTGCATACGGGGCGAGCAAGAGCAGACCACAACACCGGTCAGCTTGTGCTCTTTGATGGCATTTCGCATCAGCATCTGGCCCGATTCCGAGCACATGTACTGATAGTCGGTCGAAAATACCACGCCGGGCTCTTTGGCAAGTGCCGCGGCTACGGCTGCCACATCAACGGTGCCTGCAATATTGGTACCGCAGTGGCAGATAAATACGCCTATTCTTTCCATTAGTGCGCTCCCTTCTTATTTGCTGTATTTACGCAGTGCGCTTGTGATCGCCTGCTGAGGCAGATCCTCGTCAAGAAGGGCGGGGATCGCATCGGACAAAAGGTGGTTGGCGCCCTTCTCGCGGATCACGAGCAGGCGCACGGCCTCAACGACCTTGGCGGGCTCCACGTTGCGGGGGCAACGCTCGACACACGCAAAGCAGGAAAGGCAACGGTAAAGCGAGGGCGAAGCGGCAAGCTTTTCAATGTCGCCCTTCTCTACCATATAAACAAACTGATGGGGGTGGTACTCCATCTCAGCAAAGGCGGGGCAGGTTGCGGTGCATTTGCCGCAGCGCATACATTTGCGCACGTCCACGCCCGAGGAGCGCAGTACCTGCTCGACAGCGGTTTCGTTCTTATTCATAGCTTCCTCCTATCATTTCACGCCGAGGGCTTCGGCAAGCAGCTCGGTGAAATAAACCACGGGCAGGTCGTCGTGACCGCCGTTCTTTTTCAGATTGTAAAGGCACAAGGGGCAAGCGGTGATCACGGTATCGGCGCCGTTTGCGGCGGCGTTATCCATCACGCGCGAGCTGCGCTTTTCTGCCTGCGACTTGTCCTCAAGCGTCACGTATGCGCCGCAGCACTCGTTGCGCAGTGCCCAGGTCACGGGCTCGGCGCCGATGGCGCGGATGAAATCCTCCAGAATGCGGGGATTCTCGGGATCGTCAAAGCGCATGACCTTGCCGGGGCGGAGCAGCAGACAGCCGTAGTAAGCGGCGATTTTGCGACCCGTGAGGGGGTTGGTGACCTTTTCGCGGATCTTGTCAAAGCCCACGCGGTCGCGCAGCACCTCAAGGAAGTGCAGGACCTCTGTTTCCCCGTGATAGGGGGTCTCAAGACCCAGGTAATTGTTGGCGCGCAGAGCGATATCGGCATCGGTTGCCATATCGTTGTTGGTCTGCTTGATCACGTTGTGGCAAGCCGAGCAGAGTGTTACCAGATCCTGACCTGCGTCGCGGGCATTTGCCAGCGCGCGCACGGCGGAGAGCTTGGTTGCGATCTCGTCCTTTGCCATGGGGTAAACGGCACCGCAGCATTGCCAATCGGCAAGCTCCTCAAGCGTAAAGCCCAGCGCCTCGGCAGAGAGGCGGGCGTAACGGTCAAGGTCTTTGCCTTTGGTTTTGAGGGTGCAACCGGGATAATAACTGAATTTCATATCTATTTTCCCTTCTTGAAAAATTAAACCATCTGTTCGGGGTGGAATACCTCGTCAAAGCGCTCGGCGGTCAGGAATCCAAGTGCTACGCACGCTTCCTTGAGCGAAATGTTCTCCTTGAATGCCTTCTTTGCGGTCTTGGCGGCGTTCTCGTAACCGATATAGGGGTTCAGAGCCGTGACCAGCATCAGCGAGTTGTGCAGGTTGCCGTGCATCTTTTCGCGGTTTGCCTTGATGCCGACAGCACAGTTGCGATTGAAGGAGATCATTGCCTCGGCAAGCAGTCTTGCCGACTGCAGGAAGTTGTAAGCGCAAACGGGCATAAACACGTTCAGCTCGAAGTTGCCCTGCGAGGCTGCCATGCCGACAGCCACGTCGTTGCCCATAACCTGTACGGCAACCATGGTCACAGCCTCACACTGGGTGGGGTTGACCTTGCCGGGCATGATCGACGAGCCGGGCTCGTTTTCGGGGATGGTGATCTCACCGAGACCCAGGCGGGGACCCGATGCCAGCCAACGCACGTCGTTGGCGATCTTCATCATATCGCAGGCAAGCGCCTTGATGGCACCGTGTGCGAATACGATCTCGTCCTTCGAGGTCAGCGCGTGGAACTTGTTGCCTGCGGTTTTGAAGGGCTTGCCGGTGATTTCGGCAACTGCCTTTGCAACCTCGACGTCAAAGCCCTTCGGGGTATTCAGACCCGTGCCGACTGCCGTGCCGCCGAGCGCCAGCTCGCGAAGCACAGGCAGAGCGATCTCCAGCTGCTGACGGTCGCGCTCAAGGCTGGTGCGCCAGCCCGAGATCTCCTGCGAGAAGGTGATGGGCGTTGCATCCTGCAGATGGGTACGGCCGCTCTTGACCACGCCCTCGTGCTCAGCCTCAAGGCGCTTGAAGGTAGCGATCAGCTCGTCAATGGCGGGGAAGAGCTTGTCTTCAATGGCGATCACAGCCGCAATGTGCATGGCGGTGGGGAAGGTGTCGTTCGAGGACTGGCTCATATTGATGTCGTCGTTGGGATGGCAAAGCTTTTTGCCTGCCAGCTCGTTGGCGCGGTTTGCAATGACCTCGTTGGCGTTCATGTTCGACTGCGTGCCCGAGCCTGTCTGCCACACCACGAGAGGGAAGTGGTCGTTGAGCGTGCCTGCAATGACCTCGTCGCAAGCCTTGCTGATGACGGCAAGCTTTTCAGCGGTCATCTTTTCGGGCTTCAGTGCGGCGTTTGCCATGGCGGCTGCCTTTTTGAGGATGCCGAAGGCGTGCGTGATCTCGCGGGGCATGGTCTCAATGCCAACGCCGATGCGGAAGTTTTCGTGGCTGCGCTCGGTCTGTGCCGCCCAGTAGCGGTCGGCAGGTACCTTGACCTCGCCCATCGAATCGTGTTCAATACGATATTCCATTACATAACAACCTTTCTGCTTTAAATATATTTAAATAGTAATATTAGATAGTAATGCTTCTGATAACTTCTTTTAAGCTTTCTGCACTCTTATGTAAAGAAGCCATTTCAGCATCTGTTAAAGGAAGAAG
>JBGVCY010000058.1:0-4535 GCA_045119135.1 Eubacteriales bacterium
AAGGACAGCTGAAGCTGCGTGCTGAGCGATTGGGTGTTGAGGGAGAAAATCTTTCGATTCTGACCGAAACCAATATTGAGCGTATCCTTGAGGAAATTGCCCGTGTTTCACCCGATGTGGTGATTGTGGATTCGATCCAGACGGTATACAGTGACGGTATTACCTCAACGCCCGGGTCGCTTACGCAGGTGCGTGAGACTGCGCTTGCTTTCATCAATCGCGCCAAAACCGACAATATTTCCGTCATTCTGGTGGGTCATGTCAACAAAGAAGGCAGTATTGCGGGTCCCAAGATTCTTGAGCATATGGTGGATGCCGTGCTGTATTTTGAGGGCGAGCGTCAGCAAAGCTATCGCATCATCCGCGCAATCAAAAACCGTTATGGCTCGACCAATGAAATCGGCGTGTTTGAAATGACTGACAAGGGACTTGCCGAGGTGGCAAACCCCTCGGAAATGCTGCTTGCAGGCCGTCCGCAGAACACCTCGGGCAACTGTGCTGTTTGTACTGTTGAGGGTACAAGACCGCTGATTGCCGAGATTCAGGCACTTGTCAGTGCTACGGCTTTCCCTGCGCCCCGCCGCACCTCAAACGGCATTGATTACAACCGTCTTTGCCTGATTTTAGCAGTGCTCGAAAAGCGTCTTGGACTGAAATTTTCGGCGAATGACGTCTATCTAAACGTCATCGGTGGCATGCGCCTGGACGAGCCCGCTTCGGATGTAGCCGTGGCGTTGGCGCTGATCTCTTCCCTTACCGACCGCGCCGTGCCCGACGATCTGATTGCCATCGGCGAGCTGGGCCTTTCGGGCGAGTGCCGTGCGGTTGCCAGCCTTGAGCAGCGTATCAAGGAAGCGGCGCGCCTTGGCTTCCGCCGCGCGGTGGTTCCCTATCGAAACCTTGAAAAGCGCGGCATCGATGCCGAGATCGAGCTGATTCCAATCAAAACGATCTTTGAGGCACTCCGTCTGCTGTTGCCCCCGCAAAACGAGCAATGAGAGGAATGAAATCCCCTGTTTTGACAGGGGATTTTAATTTTTTGCAAATATTGCTGTCAGCTGTTGCCCTTTTATATATTTTGTGTTATAATATAATATAATTTTTAAAAATTCGCGAGGACATACTATGAAATACTTTGTTCTGATTCCCGACGGTATGGCTGACGAGCGTATCGAGGCGCTTGGTAACCTGACCCCAATGCAAAAGGCACATAAGCCCACGATGGATGCGCTTGCCGCACGCGCCGTGGTCGGCACGGTCTCTAACGTGCCCGACGGCATGGTGCCCGAAAGCGATACTGCCAACCTTGCCATTCTTTCTTACGATCCCAAGGTCTTTTCCAAGGGTCGCTCTCCCCTTGAGGCTGTCAGTATGGGGATTGAGATGATGCCCGATGAAACGGCATACCGCTGCAATGTCGTTTCTCTTTCCGACAACGGCGAGGATTATGATGACAAGATCATTCTTGACCACAGCGCCGACGAGATCACCACTGCCGAGGCTGACGAGCTGATCAAGGCTTTGCAGGCGGCAATGGGAGATGATATCAAAACATTCTATACGGGCATCAGCTACCGCCATTGCCTGATCTGGAAGAACGGCAACGATAAGTATAACTTCAACCGTCCGCACGATATCCTCGGTCAGCGTATCGGCGACTATCTGCCCCGCCGCGATGACGGCGGCGCTGAGTTTTATGATCTGATGCGCCGCAGCTTTGACATTCTCAATCACCATCCCATCAACGAGGCGCGCCGCGCACGCGGATTGAAGCCTGCAAACTCCGCTTGGCTCTGGAGCCCCGGCAAGAAGCCTCAGCTTCCCTCTTTTTCTGAAAAGTGGGGACTGAAGGGCGCTGTTATCTCTGCCGTTGACCTGATTAAGGGCATCGGTCTTTGCGCCGGCATGCGCTCGATCGACGTTGATGGCGTGACGGGCAACTATCATACCAACTATAAAGGCAAGGCGCAGGCAGCGATCGATGCCTTCCGCGAGGGCTATGAGTATGTTTACGTACACGTGGAAGCACCCGATGAGTGCGGACACCGTGCCGAGCTTGAAAACAAGGTCTATTCGATCGAAAAGATCGATGCTGAGATCCTTGCCCCTGTGCTTGATTATCTGCGCTCGTGCGGCGAGCCCTTCCGCGTGATGGTGCTACCCGATCATCCCACGCCCATTCGCCTGCGCACGCACACCATTGCTCCCGTTCCCTTTTTCATCTACTCGTCTGATCATGAGGTAACGGGTGTTTCGCAGTTTTCCGAGGAAAGCGCTGCCGCTATGAACAATTATCATCCGCACGGCTATCAGCTGATGGAGACCCTGACCGGAAAATAATCCGATAAAGGAGATCGCAATGAACGATCAAAAGAAATCCCCGAAAACAGAAGAAGCAAGCGTTTCTGTGGCACTGTTCGATTACATCGAAATGTTTGTATTTGCCGTTGTGACGGTGATTCTGGTTTTAACCTTCGCCTGTCGCATTTGCGTGGTCAGCGGTCCTTCGATGAACAAAACCCTGCTTGACGGCGAGCGACTGCTGGTTTCAGACTTTTTCTATACGCCCGAGCAAGGCGATATCATCGTATTCCACCAGACCAACGAGGTGTACGATCAGTTTAACGAGCCGATCGTCAAACGTGTAATCGCCACGGGCGGACAGTTTGTAAAAATCGATTATGTCGAGGGAAAGGTCTATGTTTCGGATGACGATACCTTTGAGGAAAGCGAGGCGCTGAATGAAAGCGCCTACGCCTATTTCGAGGGTTATGGTGAAACGTGGAAGGAAGCGGCATACAGCACCGACCCCGAAATTCACGAGATTCCCGAAGGCTATCTTTTCGTCATGGGTGATAACCGCAACAATTCTGCCGACAGCCGCAAGGCATTTCAAAATTACGTAGGACTCGTTGACGAGCGCCGCGTGCTTGGTAAGGTTCTTTGCCGCCTGACTCCCTTTTCCAAATTCGGTTCTGTTTCGTGAGGTAATCTATGCCAACTGACATTATACAATGGTTTCCGGGCCATATGGCCAAGACACGGAGACTGATGAAGGAAAATCTCAAGAATGTGGATGTGGTGATCGAGCTACTGGATGCCCGCATTCCGCAAAGCTCGCGCAATCCCGAGATTGAGCGCCTGGTTGAGGGCAAGCCTTTGGTTACGCTGCTCAACAAATCATCGCTTGCCGACACCGCCGCCACTGAGCAGTGGCTGAAGCATTACCGCGAAAAGGGCGGCGTTTGTCTTGCCGTTGACTGTGTCACGGGCAATGGCTTTGATAAGCTGATGCCCGCTGTACGTACTCTGCTTTCCGATAAGCTGGAGCGCTATGCCCAAAAGGGCATGCAGGGACGCAAGCTGCGCGCCATGATCGTTGGTATTCCCAACGTAGGAAAATCCTCGCTGATCAACCGCCTTTGCGGCGGTAAAAAGGCAAAGGTAGAAAACCGCCCCGGTGTAACGCTTGCTCCGCAGTGGGTGGGTACCTCGGCAGGCATTGATCTGATGGATATGCCGGGTGTGCTGTGGCCACGATTTGATGACCGCGAGACGGGTGAAAACCTTGCTATTACGGGAGCCATCAAGGATGACGTAGTAGAGATTGAAACGCTGGCGCTGGCGCTCTGCCGCAAGCTGCGCCGCCGTTACCCCGCTCTGCTTGCTGCACGTTACAAGCTGGGTGAGCCCGCGAGCTTTGCCGATCTTACCGATGCGGAGCTGTTTGAACTGATTGGAAGAAAGCGCGGTTTTCTTATCAGCGGCGGTGAGGTGAATTTTGAACGCACCGCCAACACGCTGTTGGATGAATTCCGTGCCGCAAAGATCGGATGCATCACGCTGGATCTGCCGAAGGAGACAACATGCTGTCTTATGAATTAGAAGAAGCGCTGGCGCGCGAGGGGTATTCCCTTGTTTGCGGCGTTGATGAGGCGGGGCGAGGTCCCTTGTGCGGTCCTGTTGCCGCCGCCGCGTGCATTCTTCCCACGGGTCTTGTGCTCGAGGGACTGAACGATTCCAAAAAATTAAGCGAAAAGAAGCGCGAGCTGCTGTACGATCAGATCATCGAGAATGCCATTGCTTATGCGGTGGTGCTGGGTAGTGTTGAGGAGATCAACCAGACCGATATTCTCTCTACCACGCTTCACGCGATGCGCCGTGCCATTGCTGCGCTCTCCCCCAAGGCAGATTTTGCGCTGATTGACGGTAACATCACGCGCGATTTCACTATCCCCTGCCGAGCGGTGGTACACGGCGATGCCATTTCCCCCTCGATTGCGGCGGCATCAATCCTTGCCAAGGTCACGCGTGACCGCATCTGTATGGAGCTGGATGAACAATATCCGATGTACGGCATTGCCAAGCACAAGGGATACGGCACCAAGGCACATATGGATGCCCTGCGCGAGCACGGCCCGTGCGAGATCTATCGCACCAAGTTTATCCGATTTTTAGACAATGAACAATGAGCATATTAAGGTCGGTAAAAAGGGCGAGCGCGCCGCGGCGCGCGATCTGCGCCGCCACGGCTG